>JAURNJ010000273.1 GCA_030830245.1 Novosphingobium sp.
GGTAAACACCTTGTCACCCGGCGCTTTCCGCACCGACATCGTTGAGGCCTGGCCCGACAAGGGCAAGGGGCCGATCAACATCCCGCGCGGTCACGCTGCCGAGCCGGAGGAAATCCTGACAGCCGCGCTCTTCCTCGCCAGCCCGGCGTCGGTCAACGTGACCGGATCGCTGGTGCGCTGCGATGGCGGGCAGCACTGATCGATCCATGCCGCTAGCAGTTACCGTTCGCGAATTCGGACCGCCCGAATCCTTCTCCCTGGAGGAAAACGATCCGGGATTGCCGGGGCCGGGCGAGGTGCGGGTTATCGTCAAGGTCGCCGGAGTTTCCTTCGTTGACGTGCTGGCAACCACCGGCAAGTACCAGCATGTTCCGCAGCTTCCCTATATTCCGGGCAGCGAAGGCGCGGGCCTTGTCGAAGCACTCGGCGAGGGCGTGACCGGGCTCGAAGTCGGCGACAAGGTGTTCTTCAGCGGGACCGGGGGGCTGTTTCGCGAGGCAGCGATCTTTCCAGCCAGCAAGGTCAGCAAGGTGCCGGAAGGAGTCGCGCTCGAAACCGCCGCGCTGATGACTGCCAATTACCAGACCGCACTCTATGCCATGATCGACCGCGCCAAAGCGAAGCCCGGCGAGACCATGCTGGTGCTCGGCGCGGCGGGAGGCACCGGCATCGCCGCCATCCAGATCGGCAAATATCTTGGTCTCAGGGTCATTGCCTCGGCTTCGAGCGAGCCAAAGCGGGCAGCAACGCTCGCAGCCGGAGCGGACGCTGCAGTGGAGACCGGCGCGGCGGACTGGCGCGAACAGGTCAAGGCAGCAAATGGCGGCAAGCCGGTCGACATCGTGTTCGATCCTGTCGGCGGCAAACTGTCCGAACTTGCCTTCCGCAACCTGGATTATGGCGGGCGACTGCTGGTGATCGGCTTTACCGACGGCATTCCGGCGATCCCGTCCAACCTTGCGCTGCTCAAGAGCGCGAGCATTGTCGGGGTGCATCTGGGCGATACCCTGATGCGCTGGCCGGAGAAGGCGGGCGAGCTAAGGGCGAAAGTGCTGGAACTGGCGGGGCAGGGGGTGATCGAGCCGACAATTGCGGAGCGCTATCCCCTGCGCGAATTCGTCTCCGCGATGAATTCGGCGAAGGCAGGCAAGGCTGCGGGGCGTATCGTTATCGTCATGGATTGACGCCCAAGCAATGAATCGCGCTTGCAACATTTTCGGCCCTGTCCGAAAGAGCGAGCATAAACCAAACGAAACCGGAAGAAGGATTGCCCCATGGCCCAATGCAAGTTGATCGCGCTCACCACTCCCATTCCGGGCCGCGAGCAGGACTACCATGACTGGTACAACAACGTGCACCTGCCCGAAATCGTGAACGGCATGGGCTGCCAGGGTGCGCAGCGTTTCGAACTGGTTGCCAAGATGATCGGGGCCGATCCCAACCAGTACCTCGCGATCTACGATATCGAGACCGACGATCCCGAAGGCTTCATGGCCAAGATGGGCGCCTTCGCGCAGTCCGGCGCCATGACGCCGAGCGATTCGACCGGCGATGCGGGCTATTCCGCCTTCTTTCGCGCCATTGGCGACCGGCTGGAGCCTTCCGCCTGACGGACACCGCGACCAAACGCAAAATTCTGGAGAGAAAAGATGGCCGATTTCGACGAGACCTTCGACTGGGTCGTGGTTGGCAGCGGTGCCGGTTCGGTCAGTTCCGCGCTGCTGATGAAGCACGCCGGCAAGTCTGTCGTCATACTTGAGAAGTCGCCTTACTTCGGCGGAACGACGGCAAAGTCCGGCGGGGTGATGTGGATCCCCAACAATCGGTTCATGGATCCGGGCGAGGACAACGAAGAAGCGGCGATCACCTATCTCGACTCCGTGGTGAAGGACAGTCCGCAATTCCCCGGCACCTCTCCAGAAAAGCGGCGCACCTATGTCCGCGAAGCTCCCAAGATGCTTGATTTCGTCGTCGGACAGGGAGTCGCGCTCGAACGCGGCTCTCACTACTGGCCAGACTATTACGACGAGCTTCCGGGTGGCAACAAGACCAGCCGCACCGTCACCGCGCTTCCCTTCAACAAGAAGGAACTGCCGGGCGACTGGGCGGGCAAGTTGCGCAAGGGCATGCTGGAAATGCCAGTGCGGCTCGATGACGGTCTGCAGATCTCCAACATGAGCCGCAGCTGGGCGGCGCGCGGCGTGTTCGCCAAGACTGCGGCCAAGGTGGTCATGGGCAAGCTGCTGGGCCAGCATTGGGTGAGTGCGGGTGCTGCCCTGCAGGGCCGGATGCTCAAGGCGATTCTCGAAAAGAACGCAGCCGACATCCGGCTCAATTCGACAGTCAAGGAAATCATCCTCGATGGCGACAAGGCTGTTGGCGTCGTCACCGAAAAGGACGGCAAGCCTTGGCGCGTCGGCGCGAATATCGGCGTGCTGGTCAATGCCGGCGGCTTCGGCATGAACGCCGAGATGCGCGCAAAGTACATTCCCAAGAGCAGCAACGACTGGTCCAACGCGATCGAATCGAGCACGGGCGACATGCACCGCGAGCTTGAGCGGATCGGCGGCACGCTGGCCCAAATGGACCAGATGGTCGGCTTCCCCGGCACCCATGGCCCCGGGTTCGACACGGCTTACATGAAGCCGGGCACCCAGAATGTCTGCGCCAAGCCGCATGCGATCCAGGTCGACCAGTCCGGCGAGCGCTACATGAACGAGGCAAGCTCGTACGAGCATATATGCCAGGTGATGATGGAGCGCGACGCCGTGGTGCCCGCGATCCCGAGCTGGGCGATCATGGATTCCCAGTTCATGATCAAGTATCCGCTGGCTAACAAGATGGGCTCGCGCATTCCCAAGGGCTGGCGCGAGAGCGGGTGGCTCAAGGAAGCCAACACGATCGAGGAACTGGCGGAAAAGATCGGCGTGCCACCGGCCAACCTGCGCAAGACGGTCGACCGCTGGAACGGCTTCGTCGATGCCGGGCTCGATACCGATTTCCAGCGCGGCTGCGACCGCGAATACCAGGGCTATCTGGGAGACCATCTGGTCCCTCGCGGTCCGGGCCGGACCATGGGCAAGATCGAGAAGGGGCCGTTCTATGCGGTCGACGTCGTTCCCGGCGATGTCGATACCTATGGCGGCGTCCTCACCGATTGCGAAGCGCGCGTGCTAAAGGCAGACGGAACGCCGTTCGGCAACCTCTATGCCTGCGGCATCACTACCGCCTCGCCGATGGGAGATGTCTATCCCGGCGCGGGTGCGAGCATCGGTCCGTCGATGACCTTCGGCTGGATCGCCGCCAGGCATGCGGCAGGGCTGGGCAACCAGGACCTTTCCTGATCCCATGAGCTTGACCGTTGAAGGCCTGAAGGCCGAAGGCTGGCGCGAGCTGCGCTCGTCGGGCTTTACTGCCGCGATCGGCCAGGTGTTGTTCCGCACCGACCGGGGCGCAATGGAGGCCGGGTTCATTGCCGCGCCCGGCATCGGCAACGAGAACGGCGGCGGCGATGTCGTCCATGGCGGCGCGATGATGACTTTCGCCGACATCGTGCTGGGCTTTGCCGCATCCAAGGCATCGAAGAACCGCTATTGCCTGACGTTGCAGATGACTTATCAGTTTGCCGGAGCAGCGCGGATCGGCGATTTCGTCAGCTGCAAGGCGGAAGTCGTGCGTCTTACCCGTTCGCTCGTGTTCATGCGTGGATTGATCAGGGCGGGCGACGAAAGCATCGGCTCGGTCGATGCGCTGTTCAAACCGGTCGGCCAGCCCGACCAAGCTGGTATCACAGGCAAGGGGGAGTAGGCGAGGATGAGGCGGCTTGAAGGCAAGGTGATCGTGCTGGCGGGCTCGGGCGCTATCGGCGGTGCCTGTGCGCGCCGCTATGCGAGCGAAGGCGCGACCGTGGTGATTGGCGACCGCAATGCCGATGTTGCTGCTGCTTCGGCGGAGGAACTGATCGCGGCGGGCGGCAAGGCCGTGTCGCAGCACTTGGACGGCACCAGCGCCGAATCGATCCAGTCGCTGGTTGACCGCGCGGTTACGGACTTTGGCGGGATCGACTGTTTCCATGCCAATTACGCCAGCTTCGTCGACGGGACGATCTCTGTCGATGTGCTCGACCTGCCGATGGAGCTTTGGGACGAGGAAATGGAAGTCGATGCGCGCGGCTTTGTCCTGTGCACCAAGGCGGCGATCCCCGAACTGCTCAAGCGTGGCGGTGGCGCGATGCTCTATACGAGCTCTGGCGCGGCTTACGAGGTCGCGCCGATTCGGGTCGCCTATTCGATGGCCAAGGCCTCGATCCTTGCCCTGATGCGCCATGTCGCCACGCGCTTCGGGCCGCAGAACATTCGTGCCAATGTCATCGCGCCGGGCCTCATCCTGCATCCTCGCCTCGAAAAGAAGTTCGACGAAGCGACCAAGAAGGCCTTCATGCGCTCTAACATGTTCAAGGATCGCCTCGGCGAACCCGACGACATCGCCGCAATGGCGGCCTTCCTGATGTCGAGCGATGCCAAATACGTCACCGCGCAAGTGATGTGCGTGGATGGCGGGGCGACCTCGCGGGCCTGATCAGTCCGCGAACCTGCCCTCGGTCGACACCAGGATGTCGTCGCCCTCGATCCGCACATCGTAGATCTTGAGCGGGAAGATCGCGGGCGGATTGAGTGGTTTGCCGCTCTCCAGGTCGAAGCGTGCGCCGTGGATCGGGCAGGCGATCCACCCGCCGCGCATGCGCCCCTCGTCGAGTGGTTCGAGGA
>JAURNJ010000274.1 GCA_030830245.1 Novosphingobium sp.
CATCGTCGATCTGGAAGACTCGATCGCCGCCGTCGACGCCGAGGACAAGACACTGGCCTATGCGAACTGGCTGGGCGTGATCCGCGGCGACCTGACCGACACCTTCGAGAAGGGCGGCCAGACGATGACCCGCGCGCTAGCTGGCGACAAGTCTGTGACGCGGGCGGATGGCAGCACGCTCAGCCTGCCGGGCCGCAGCCTGCTGTTCGTGCGCAATGTCGGCCACCTGATGACCAATCCGGCGATCCTGTTGCCGGATGGTTCCGAGATTCCCGAAGGGATCATGGATGCCGTGATTACCAGCGCCATCGGCGCGCACGACGTCAACGGGCTCGGAAAGTTCCGCAACAGCCGCAAGGGTTCGATCTACATCGTCAAACCCAAGATGCACGGGCCGGAAGAGTGCGCGTTCACCAACCAGCTGTTCGACGCGGTTGAAGACCTGCTTGGCCTTGCACGCCACACGATCAAGGTCGGGGTGATGGACGAGGAGCGGCGCACTTCGGCAAACCTTGACGCCTGCATCCATGCGGTGAAGGACCGCATCGTGTTCATCAACACCGGCTTTCTGGACCGCACCGGCGACGAGATCCACACCTCGATGCGGGCCGGGCCGATGGTCCGCAAGGGCGCGATCAAGGGCAGCGAATGGATCGCCGCCTACGAGGCGCGCAATGTCGCCATCGGCCTCAAGCACGGTCTTTCGGGCCGTGCCCAGATCGGCAAGGGCATGTGGGCCGCGCCCGACCGCATGGCCGCTATGATGGCGGAAAAGATCGCGCACCCGAAGACTGGCGCCAACACCGCCTGGGTGCCTTCGCCCACAGCCGCGACGCTGCACGCGATGCACTACCATCAGGTCGGCGTCTTTGCCGTACAGCAGGAAGTCGCCGCGCGGCCAATGCCCGGCCTCGACAAGCTGCTCTCGGTGCCGCTGGCTCAGGGCACCAACTGGTCGGAAGAGGAGGTTCGCGCCGAACTCGACAACAATGCGCAGGGCCTGCTGGGCTATGTCGTGCGCTGGATCGATCAGGGCGTTGGCTGTTCCAAGGTTCCCGACATCGACGATGTGGGCCTGATGGAGGACCGCGCGACGCTGCGCATTTCTTCGCAGCACATGGCCAACTGGCTGCTCCATGGCGTTGCCACCCGCGAACAGGTGATGGATTCGCTGCATCGCATGGCGGCCAAGGTCGACGCCCAGAACGCCGCCGATCCGCTTTACGAGCCGACGGCGGGCAACTGGGAGACCAGCCTTGCCTTCCAGGCGGCCTGCGAGCTGGTATTCAAGGGCGTCGAGCAGCCCAGCGGCTATACCGAGCCATTGCTTCATGCCTGGCGGCAGAAGAAGAAGGCCGCGGGCTGAAACCGGGAGGGGATGAAGGGCATGGAATTCGATCTGGCGCAGACTGACGCGCTGCTCACCACCACCCGCGCGGTGCGCAAGCGGCTGGATTTCGATCGACCCGTGCCGCGTGAAATCATCACCAGATGTATCGAGATTGCAGTGCAGGCGCCAACCGCCAGCAACAGTCAGTTGTGGCGCTGGATGATCGTGGACGATCCCGCAAAACGCGCGCAAATTGCCGAGATATACCGCGCAACCATGGCAGACAGGCAGAAGGTGACCGAGCCGTGGGATTCGCTCGGGCGCACAGCCCAGACCGACCGGGTGCATGACAGCGCCGGCTACCTTCGCGCCAACCTGGAGCGCGTGCCTGTGCTCGTTATCCCTTGCGTCGAGGGAAGGCCCGCGCCCGATGCCGCACCTGCTTCGCTCTCAGCGACCTATGGTTCGATCTTCCCGGCAGTCTGGAGCTTCCAGCTGGCGTTGCGGTCGCGCGGGCTTGGCTCGGTATTCACCTCTGTGCTTGGCTTTCGCGAGCGAGAGGTGGCAGAACTGCTGGGCATTCCGGACTACGTGCTGCAAGTGGCGATGATTCCGGTTGCCTATACGCTGGGAACCGATTTCAAACCGGCTGAACGCCCGCCGGTGAGCGAGATCATGCATTGGAACGAGTGGTAGGGAGAGCGATAATGGAATTCGATCTGGCGCAAACTGACGCATTGCTTTCAACTACCCGCGCGGTGCGCAAGCGGCTCGACCTCGAACGCGAAGTGCCCCGTTCGGTGATCGACGAATGCCTTGAACTTGCGGTTCAGGCGCCGACTGCGGGCAACAGCCAGACCTGGCGCTGGCTGGTGATCGACGATGCTGATCTTCGGGCCAAGGTGGCGCAGAGCTATCGCACCGCGCTTGCCGAAAGTTTCTTTCGCGACCAGGCGCATGCCGCCGCTGAACGTGGCGAGGCGCAGACCTCGCGGGTGTATGACAGCGCAGCCTGGCTTGCGGACAACCTGCACAAGGTGCCGGTTTTCGTCATCCCCTGTGTCGAGGGGCGGCCCGAGCCGGGGGCGCATGCTGCCTTTCAAGCTTCGGTCTATGGATCGATCTATCCAGCGATGTGGAGCTTCCAGCTGGCCTTGCGATCGCGCGGGCTTGGCTCGACGCTGACCACGATCCACCTCTTCAAGGAACAGGAGGTCGCCGAAATCCTCGGCGTGCCGGACGGCATCCTGCAGGTCGCGCTGTTGCCGGTCGCCTATACCAAGGGGACCGATTTCAAGCGCGCCGTTCGCCCGCCAGCGAGCGAGATCACGCACTGGAACGGGTGGTAATTCAGAAACGCAATCGCGGAGAGGACACAGGCAATGAAAGCCACTTACAACATGACCGTCGAGCAGCTGGTGGGCAACAGGCCCGATCTGGCGAGCGACAATACCCGCAAGGTCGCGACGGCCGCCGAGGCGGCGGGGTTCGATGCATGCAACCTCACCGATCACCCGTTTCCGGACGCGACCTGGCTCAGCAACAGCGGGCATAATGCGTTCGATCCGCTTGCCGCGCTCTGCTTCGTTGCCGGCTTCACCACCCGCATCAAGCTGCACACCAACATTGTGGTGCTGCCCTATCGAAACCCGTTCATGACCTCGAAGGAAGCGACGACGCTCGACGTCCTGTCAAACGGGCGGCTGATCCTGGGCGTCGGGGTCGGCTATCTCGAAGGCGAGTACGATGCGCTCGGGGTCGATTTCAAGCAGCGCGGCAAGCTGATGGACGAGGCGATCGACGCCATGAAGGAAGCCTGGCGAGGCGAGGTCATGGCCTACGAGGGAATGAATTTCACCGCGCGCAACAACATCCAGTTCCCGCCACCCATCCAACGCCCGCACCCGCCGATCTGGTGCGGCGGCAATGGCGGCCTCGCCGTTCGCAGGGCGGCGGAGCGTTGCGACGGCTGGACGCCGTTCTTCATGCCGCCGGGCAAGGTGGGCGAACGTCACCCCGATGCGATCACGACCGTGGCTCAGCTCAAGGACCGCGTGGACGCCATCGGCGAGATGCGGGCAGCAGCCGGGCGCACCGGGCATTTCGACATATCGCCGATGTCTCCGGTGCCGGTCACGGCCCGCACCACCGAAGTTGCCGACCGGTTCCTTGCCAGCGCGACCGGACTCGCCGCTGCTGGGGTTACATGGGTCGGGCTCGGCATGCCGGGCGAGGAGGCTTCGGAAATCTGCGAGAACCTTGCATGGTTCGGCGAGGCAGTCCTGCCGCAGCTTCACGCGCTCTGATTCTCTCCGAGCGCGCGGGTCAGCGCGACAAATTCGTCTACCGATAGCGTCTCGGCGCGGCGCTGCGGGTCGATGCCGAGCAGGCCCAGCGCCTCGACAGCGCCGGGCAGGGCCTTCAGGCTCTGGCGCAGCATCTTGCGGCGCTGGCCGAAGGCCGCTTCGGTGATGCGCGACAAAAGCCTTGCCGAAACACCTTCCGGCATGCCCTTGGGCTCGACGTGGACGACTGCGCTCATCACCTTGGGCGGCGGGGTAAAGGCGCTGCGGTGGACTTTCATCGCAAGGCGCGCGGTGCTGCGCCACTGCGCCAGAACCGATAGCCGCCCATAGGCCGAAGTGCCGGGCTGGGCGACTATGCGGCGCGCCACTTCCTCCTGGAACATCAGCGTGAGCGAGGTCCAGCGGCGCGGCCAATTCTCGCCTGAAAGCCAGCGTGTGAACAGTTCTGTGCCGACGTTGTAGGGCAGGTTGGAGACGATGGCATAGGGCTGCCCCTGCATAAGCTCGTCATGATCGAGTTTGAGCGCATCGCCCTCCACAACCTGCAATTGGCCGGGGAAGGCGGCTTCCAGCTCCGCGAGTGCGGGCAGGCAGCGCCGGTCCATTTCGATGGCAGTAACCTGCGCCCCGGCGCGCAGCAGGGCGCGGGTGAGGCCGCCGGGGCCGGGGCCGATTTCCAGTACGGCCTTGCCGGAAAGATCGCCGGGAATAGCCGCGATCCGATCGAGCAGTTGCTCGTCGAACAGAAAATTCTGGCCCAGCGCCTTGCTCGCCGACAGGCCATGGCGGGCGATGACTTCTCGCAGGGGCGGGAGTGAGGACATCAGGCCCGCGCCCGTCGCGCGGCGCACTCCCCTGCCATGCGGATCGCGGCGATCATCGCGCCGGGATCGGCCGCGTTCTTTCCGGCAAGGGCGAAGGCAGTGCCGTGATCGGGCGAGGTGCGGACAATGGGCAGGCCGAGCGTGACGTTCACCGCCTTGTCGAAGTCGAGCGCCTTCACCGGGATGAGCGCCTGATCGTGATACATGCACAGCGCCACGTCGAAACGTTCGCGCTCGTGCGGGGCGAAAAGCGAGTCGGCTGGATGCGGGCCGGTGACGTTCAGGCCCTCGGCGCACAGGGTCTCGATGGCAGGCACGATAATTCGAGCTTCCTCATCGCCAAACCGCCCTTCTTCGCCCGCATGCGGGTTGAGACCGCAGACGGCAATGCGGGGGTGGGTAAGTGCGAAGTCGCGCGCCAGCACTCTGGCCACGGTTCGTGCGCGGCGCACGATCAGGTCGCTGGTCAGCAGGCTCGGAACGAGGCCAATCGCTTCGTGGACGGTGATTGGAACTGTGCACAGGCTCGGCCCGGCAAGCATCATCACTGCGTCCTCGCGCGCGACGCCGCAAGCCTCGGCCACGAATTCGGTCTGGCCCGGGTAGTCCCAGCCTACTTCGGCTAGCCTTGCCTTGGAGATGGGCGCAGTTACCAGTCCGCTGGCCTCACCGGCAATCGCCAGCCGCGTTGCCCAGGTCAGCGATGCAAAGGCGAGTTGCGCACCATCGTGAGTCGGAATGCCGGGTGTAAAGTCATGGTCTGCCGAACCGAGCACGGGCAGGCCGTGTGCGAATGCCTCGGTGGCCTCGCCCGGATGGGCAATCGGCACCAGCGGAACATGCATCCTGCGCGAAGCTGCGGCGGCCGGCAACAGCCCCTTGCCTTTCACAACAAAGAATGGCGGCAGGAGTTCGTCCTCGCGCACGGCCCAGGCCTCGGCGATCAGTTCCGGCCCCACCCCGGCCGGATCGCCCAGCGAAACGGCAAGGGGTGCTCGTGCATCCACGTCAGTTGTATTCGATGATCGCGTCGCGGCGCAGGTCGCGCAGGTAGATCTGTGCGCGCTTGTTGATCCGGTCCTCTTCCATCTGGCCCATGAGCTGGTCGAAGCTGGGGCCGGAATCGCTCTGCGGATCGTCGCGCCCGCACATCATCAGCACGCGCACGCCGTCCTCGATCGAGCCGAACGGGGGCGAGGTTTCGCCCAGCGAGAGGCCGAGAACCGCGCTTTGCAGCGGCCCCGGCAGGTCGCGGGCACGCACCTGGTCGTTGGATACGACCGTCGCGCCGATTCCAGCGGCAACCTGATCAACCGCGCCGCAGCCCTTCGCGCTCTGCATGGCACGCGCAAACTCACCCGCGCGCGCCTGGGCCTGGGCCTCCGAAGTGCCCTTGGGGAAGGAGATGGAAATCTGCTTGAGCGAGAGCACCGCGTCGCGCGGATCGGCCATAAGCACCTGGCGCTTGTCGATCATGTAGATGATGGAAAAGCCGCCGGGCAACTCGATCGGTCCGACCAGCTGGCCGGACTGCATCTGGCGCGCGGCGCTTGCCAGCTCGGCGGGAAGCTGGGCCAGCCTGATCCAGCCAAGATCGCCCCCGACCGCTGCGGTCGATGCCTGCGAATACTGGCGGGCATAGGCAACGAAGCTGCCGCCCTGGCGCAGCTGATCGACGATCTTGACCGCATTGTCGTAGACCTGCTGGCGCGCTTCGGCGGGCGCGGCGAGGTAAATCTCGCCGATGCGGTATTCCTCCGTGCCCTTGGCCGCCTTAAGCCGTTCGAGCAGTTCGTTCACTTCTTCGTCCGAGATATTGATGAACGGTGAAACATTGCGCGAAAGCAGTCGCTGCCATGCCATTTCGCCCTTGATCTGGCGCTTGAGCGAGGCTGGCGATGAGCCGATGCGCTTCAGGTAGGCATCCATCGCCGCAGCGTTCTGGTTGAAGTTCTGCGTCGCGACGCGCGCGTAGGATTCCTCGACCTCACTATCCTCGATCTCGATCTTGGACGCCGCCGCTTCCTGAATCTGTAGGATTTCGTCTATCAGGTTGCGAAGCACCTGTTCGCGCAGCCGCTGCACCTCGTCTTCGGGCACCTGGTTCTGGTTCGCCGCGAGGATGAGCGCGAGGCGCTGATCGACATCGGTGCCGGTGATGATGTCGCCGTTCACCACTGCGGTCGCCCGGCGTACGTTGGGATTGACCTTGCCGAACAACTTCACGTTTTCGGGAATTGCAAGTTCGCCTTGCAGGCTCGTTTGCGCAGGCGCGACAGCCGGCAAGGCGAGTGCTGCGGCAAATGGGAGCACGGCCAGGAGGCGGAGCGATGCGTAACGTTTCAAACCTGTCATCCGTTTTGCGTCTAGAAAGAGCGACCGAATACTAGCCAACCGCTCCATGTCAGCGGGCCGATTAACCCAAACTGAGCGTTGCCGATAGGGCATTTGGACAATCCCTAGCGGAAACCCAGATTGCGCAGGGCAAAACGCACCTGGAAGGAATTGCCGCGCCGGGCATCGCCCGTTGCGACGTAGTCTCGCCGCCAGATGAATTGCAGGTCGAGGCAGTCGTCCTGATAGGCGATGCCAAGCCGGGTGCGCAGCGGCTGGAAGCCGTCCGAGCCGAGTTCCGGATCTTCGCTGCGCTGGGTCAGGTTGACCACCGCCGATCCGAACAAGGACCAGTAATTGGCAAATGCGACGCGGCCCGCGGCGCGCATTTCCTCCCGGTCGCGAAGATCCTCGATCTGTTCGGAAATGTCGCGGTTCAGCTTGACGTAGCCGACCTCCAGATAGGTTCGCTGGCTGCCGATGACCGCGTCGAATTCCTGGCGGCGGATGGCAAGGCTGTCCTTGTCGAGCCGGAAGCGGTGAACCAGGCTGATGAAATCGCGATAGCGCACCTCGGTTCGCCCGACGATGTCCGAAGCGCGGTCGGTCAGTCCCGTTCCGTCGGGGAACAGGCTGGGCTTGTCGGTCAGGCGGATCGACTGCCCAACCGTGGTCTTCACTCGCCAGCGCGGCCTTTCGAGCAACCAGTCGAAGCCATAGGTGAAGCGCACCCCGTCCTCGATCCGGTCGTAGCCGGGAAAGCGATTGAGTGCGAACAAGTTGCTGTCTTCAAGCTCGATAGCGCGCGCGTCCTCGTTGGGAATGCCAAGATTGCGGATCGGCGGGGTGGCGACAAGCTGCGCGCGCGGGGTGAATATCTGCGTGCCGCCGAGC
>JAURNJ010000275.1 GCA_030830245.1 Novosphingobium sp.
CCCGGCCTTCTGCTCGTTTTGCTGGTCCAGATCATGCGGGATCGGCCCGGAATTGCCAATGCGCAGTTGCTGATAGCGCGCAGACGATCCTGCAAGATTGGACGATGCGCCCATGCCGACGTAGACAAGCGAACAATCATCCCTGAACGATTGGATGCGATCAATCATGCCAGCGACAGAGACGACAATTCCGCAGCTCATCGCGCGGCTCGCACGCGACCATGGCGAGGGGATTGCCATCGCAGATGCGCAAGAGGCGGTCACCTTCGGCGAGATCGAGGCGAGCAGCCGCTGCCTTTCTGCGGGACTGCTTGCGGCGGGCGTGGCCAAGGGCAGCAAGGTCGGCCTGCTGATGCCCAACGACCGGCACTGGCTGGAAGCGTTCCTTGCGCTGACCCGGATCGGCGCTGTCGGGGTCCTTCTCAGCACGCTCGCGCGCGGGCCGGAACTGGCGCACATGATCCGCAACGGCGACGTCGATACCCTGCTGATGGCCGATGCCTACCTGACGAGCGACTATTGCGCGTTACTGGAGGACGGTCTGCCGGGTCTGGCCGGTCAGTCGGGCGGAGAGGGGAGGATCGCCGTCGCCTCTGCCCCCTTCCTGCGGGCAGTCTGGGTATGGGGCAAGACGCGTCCTGCATGGAGCCGGGGCGGGCCGGATGATCTCATTGCAATGGGCGAGGCAATTCCGAGCGACGTTATCGATGCTGCCATTGCCCAGACGGTTGCGTCCGATCCGGCGGTGATCGTCTACACTTCGGGCAGCACGTCGGAACCCAAGGCTGTGGTTCACAGCCAGGCGAACCTCGTGCGGCAAGGCCATGCCTTGGGCGCGTTGAGCAGTTGTCGGTCCGGCGATTTGGTGCTGTCCTCGATGCCGTTCTTCTGGGTCGGGGGCCTCAGCACCGTCCTGATGACGGCAATGACGCAAGGCGCAGGGGTGGTCTGCACGCAAGGCCCGGGAGAGGCCGCCGTGCTCGATGCGATCCGGCGGTGGAAGCCGACCCAGATCCTGCATTGGCCCGCCGTGCTGGACAAGCTGATGGACGAGCCCGAATTTGTCGCTGCGCTTGCCAACATGCGCCCGATGTTTTCGCAGCAGCTCTACATGTTCGGCCTCGCGAGCCGCGAACAATCCGCCTTCGCCTTGGGGATGACCGAAACGCTCGGCCCGCACAGCTATGCCACGCTCGAACCGGTGCCGGACCACCGCCTCGGCTCGAACGGCACGGCGGTCGGCTCGTACGAACGGCGGATCGTCGATCCCGAGACGGGCAGGGACTGCGCACCGGGTGAAGTCGGCGCGCTGTGGCTGCGGGGTGGCAGCCTGATGCTGGGCTTCCATCGCCGCGAGCGCAGTGAGGTGTTCGATGCGGACGGGTGGTATCATACGGACGACCTGTGCCGGATAATGGAGGACGGTCACCTGTTTTTCGTCGGGCGCGCCAACGACATGGTGAAGACTAGCGGTGCCAATGTCTCGCCAGACGAAGTCGAAAAGGCGATGCGCGACCATCCGGCCCTGCGCGAAGTCTCCGTGCTCGGCCTGCCGGGCAGCGAGGCCGACGAACTGCTGGTCGCCGCGGTCGTCCTGCGTGAGGGTCACGAGCTAGATGAGGAGGGCCTGCGCAGTTGGCTCAAGGCGCGGCTGTCGAGCTACAAGGTGCCCAGGCGGATCGTTTTTCTGGAGAACGGGGAAATTCCGGTGACGGCAGGCGCCAAGATCTACAAGCATGGCCTGCGCGAACTGCTCGCGAAGCGGTTGGGGAACGCTTGAGCGGTTGCATGTTCGCCTGCGGCGCGTGATAGTCTGTGCCAAATAGCAGGAGAGGAACTGCAGCATGCTTGTCGAACCCCATCCCATCAACGGCATGGAATATGCCGATCTCGGCGACGGTATCGTCAAGGTCACCGATCACAAGTCGGGCCGCTGGGGCAAGTTTCGCTACGACGGTATCTGGCTCGAAGGCGAGTTGAACCACGCCGATCCGCACTTCCTGCTGTTCATTGGCGGACCCAAGCTGCCGCCCGAGATGGACATTTTCTATGCCATGGCGCCGCTGCCGCTGGATTCGAATGCGGCACAGGCCGGTTACGGCATCCAGCCGACTGAGAGCGACGATGCGCCGCAGGTGGAGCGCTCGGTGCTGATGTATGTCGGCGATCCCGGCATCGAGACCGAGCGGGGCATGCGTTCCTCCGCCTATGTCGACATGCAGTACATTCTCGAGAACGACCGCCGGCCTGAGCTGATTCCCAATGTCTTCCGTCTCGAAAATCCGATGCACGGTGGCCCGGCGAAAATCCCGACCGACCGCTTCCATGAGCAGCGCATCCACGACCTGGAGGTCGAGCGCATCTGGAATAAGGCCTGGCAGATGGTCTGCCGGGTCGAGGACATTCCCGAAGTGGGCGACTATCATGTTTATGACATCGCTCATCTTTCCTGGATCGTCGTTCGGTCCGGCGAGAACGAGTTCAGTGCGCACCAGAACGTGTGCCTGCATCGCGGGCGCGCGCTTTGCGATCGCCACGGCAAGGGCGCGCGCGAATTCCGCTGCCCCTATCATGGCTGGAGCTGGAAGCTCGACGGCAGCATCAAGGAAGTCACCACCGAATGGGATTTCCCCGGCGTGCGCGAAGACGCGGCCCAGCTGCCTGCCGCGAAGGTCGCCACCTGGGGCGGATTCATCTTCATCAACCCCGATCCCGATTGCGAGCCGCTCGAACAGTTTCTCGGTCCGGTCATGCTCGAGCACTACCGGAAATACCGCTTCGAGGATCGCTACAAGCAGGCGCACGTGCAGCGGGTCATCAAGGCCAACTGGAAGGTGGTGATGGAAGCCTTCATGGAAGGCTACCACGTGATCGGCACCCATCCGCAGATCATGGTCGTGGGCGGGGGCGATTCGGCCGACATCCGCTATGACGTGTTCGGCAATTGGGGGCGGGCGCAGCATATCAGCGCTGGCAGCGCCAGCCCGCAGCGCGGTCGCTATATCACCAAGGAAGAGGCCCTGGCCCAGTTCCAGGCCTCTGCCGATTTCAACCGCGAGTTTCTGCGCGGCATCATCGGAGACGAGGTCGAGGAGTTTTCCGACGTCGAGATCAACGATCAGGCATTCTGCGACGTTTTCCCGAACTTCCACCCATGGGCTGGCTGGGCGCGGATCGTTTTCCGCTTTCGCCCCAACGGCAGCGACCCGGATTCGTGCATCATGGATGCGATGCTGCTCGCGCCTTGGCCCAAGGACAAACCCAGACCCGCGCCGGTGCCGGTCCGCTATCTCGGGCCGGACGATTCTTGGTGCGATGCGCCCGAACTGGCCATGCTTGCGCGGATCATCGATCAGGATTGCCTCAACCTGCCGAGGGTCCAGGCCGGGCTGAAAATGAAGCAGCCGCCCTACATCAGGTATTCGGCCTATCAGGAAGGCAAGATTCGCCACTTCCACGAAAACTGGGAAAAGTGGATCGGAATGAACGACTAAGGCCAGTGTAGGGGCGAGGCGAGGCAAGGTCTGGGCTCGCCACCATTGCGGGAAAGTCGTGCAGTCCCTAGAGACTGATCATGCCCGGAGACATTCCAGACAACAAGGGGCGCGGCGAGGCGTCGTGGTCCTGGCCTGCGATCCACCCCGAGGCCCGGCTTTTCGCGGCGATCAGCGGTGCCGCCTGCGTGCTCACGGCCTTTTTCGCGTGGGAAACGCTGGCCTGGCCGCTTGGCCTGCTGACGATCTGCATCTGCGCGTTCTTTCGCGATCCGAGGCGAACGACGCCGCGTGACGATCGGTTCATCGTTGCGCCAGCGGACGGGCTCGTCACCCTGATCCAGCAAGTCCCGCCGCCGCGCGAAGTAACGATAGACGATGGCAGCGCCGCGCCGGTGTTCGGCAGCGAGCCGGTAACGCGCGTTTCGATCTTCATGAGCGTGTTCGACGTGCACATCAACCGCGCGCCAATAGGCGGGACCGTGCGGAAGGTGATCTACGTTCCCGGCAAGTTCCTGAACGCCGATCTCGACAAGGCGAGCGAGGACAACGAGCGCCAGCACATCGTGATCGAGCGTGGCGACGGGCTGGCGATCTGCTTTACGCAGATTGCCGGGCTCGTAGCGCGAAGGATCGTGCCGTTCGTCAAGCCGGGCGACATCGTTGCGGCAGGGCAGCGCGTCGGCCTGATCCGGTTTGGCAGCAGGGTCGACGTCTACCTGCCGCAGGGAACTGCGCCGCGCGTGCTGATGGGCCAGCGAATCGTGGCAGGCGAGACGATA
>JAURNJ010000276.1 GCA_030830245.1 Novosphingobium sp.
ATCGCGTAGATAGAGGATCAGGTCGTTGCCGCCATTTGGCTGCACGCCCGAAATGCTGTTGATCGACAGGCAGCGCCCGATGCGACGCTCATCGAAGGAGGTGCCGAGCGCACGCTGGGGCACGCCGACGAGCATCTCGGAGCGCGACTGCGCCGCCTGCGGCGATTGTGGCCGCTGGGGCGAGATACGGATGCGCAGCGTCTGCTCGATGCGAACCTGCCCGGCAGTGCGATCGGGCGACTGATGAAACACGAATGTCACGGGCAGGTAGGTGAAGGAGGAAAACACGCTTTCCTTGCCAGCGGGAGCCTCGGGGGCAGCCGAAACCGTCTCTTCCGCAACCGCGCCATTGACGGGGGCGGAGGTCTGCACCACTTCCGCGGTCGGCAAAAGCAGCGCGAAAGGCACCAGCAAGGCTGTCATGGGGCTCATAACTTGGCCGTCTTCCCTGTTTGAGGTTGCGCCTGCGTTACGCGACTAAGCTTGAATGGGCGCTTAACCCTGCCCAACGCGGATGCAACCTTTTGATGATTGTGCCATAGAATGCCGCGATGACCAACAAGGAAACGTTTCTGGGCGAGGCAGCCCGACTGCTGGGCCCCAAGGGGTTCGAAACCGACCCGGCCGAGTTCGCGCCATGGCTTACCGATTGGCGCGGGCGCTTCACCGGGCGCGCGCTTGCCCTTGCCTCGCCGCAGAACACCAGAGAGGTTGCCGAATTGGTGCGGCTCTGCGCCCGGCATGGCGTTTCTATCGTCCCACAGGGCGGAAACAGCGGCATGGTAGGCGGAGCAACGCCCGATTCCAGCGGCAATGCTCTTCTCCTGTCGCTTCGCCGGATGAAAGCGGTGCGTGACCTCGACGTGACGAACCGCAAAGTCACCTGCGAAGCAGGACTGGTTCTGCATAACCTGCACGAACTGGCCGCTGGTCAAGGCTTGCGCTTTCCTCTCACCCTCGGCGGAAAGGGATCGGCAACGGTCGGCGGGTTGATCTCCACCAATGCGGGCGGCAGCCAGGTCTTGCGCCACGGTTCGATGCGCGCGCTTGTGCTGGGGCTGGAGGCAGTGCTGGCCGACGGCAGCGTGTTCTCGATGCTTACCCCGCTCAAGAAGGACAATCGCGGTTTCGACCTCAAACAGCTGCTGATCGGTTCGGAAGGCACACTGGGAATCGTAACGGCCGCGACACTCAAGCTTTCCCCGGCGATTGCCGATCGCAAAGTGATCTGGGTCGGACTGCCCTCGTTGAAGGCGGCACGCACTCTCCTGCTGCATTGCCAGGATCATGCGGGCCCGCAGCTCGAAGGATTCGAGGTCATCCCGCAGCACTGCCTCGACTCGGTGCTTCAATACCTGCCCGATGCCCGTGCCCCGCTTGTCGAAGCGCATGCCTGGCATGCGCTTATCGAAGTGATCGCCGATGCCGGGCAGGCTACCGCGCTCGATGCGCTGTGCGAGGGAATGATGACCGCAGCTTTCGAAGGCGGACTGGTCGAGGATGCGGCGATTTCAGCCAGCGAGGCACAGGCCGAGGCGATGTGGTTGCTGCGCGAATCGATTGCTCCTGCCGAGCGGGCGAAGGGAACCGCGGTGCAGCACGACATATCCGTGGCGGTCGAGAAGATGCCTGAATTTGTCGAAGCGATAATTCCAGCCATCGAAGCAGCATGGTCCGGCTCGCGCGCGGTCGCATTCGGGCACCTTGGCGATGGCAACGTCCATTTTCATGTGCTTGCCCCTGTCGGCGTCGACGAAGCTGCATGGCACGCTGGAGACGGCAAGGCGATCAGCAGCCAGGTTTACGATCTGGTGGTCGCCTGGGGCGGTTCGATCTCGGCGGAGCATGGCATTGGCCAGCTCAAGCGAGACGAACTGCGCCGTCTCGGCGATCCGGTTGCGCTGGCCATGATGGCAAGGGTCAAACAGGCGCTTGATCCCGCCGGGCTGCTCAATCCGGGCAAGCTGACATAGCAAAGGACGCGCAAGCAGGCCGGCGGCGCTTGCGCCAATTCGAGACAGCTTCTAAAGGCTCGCCCAACTTTCCCTGACCCGATTTGGAGAACTCTCATGGCCAGCGCGCCGCAAAATTCGCAATTGCCAATGTTTTACAAGGATCTTGCTCCGGTCAACCTGGAAGATCATGGTAACTTGCGCGCCCGCAGCACCGATCGGGCGACATGGATGGTGAACCAGCATGCCGTGCCTCTGACCGTGGAAGAATTCCCGGCGGCGAGCCGGAATTTCCCGATCGTCTTCTCGATGGGCGACAGCCCTGTGCCTCTGGCCCTCATGGGCATGAGTGAGGGCATCAACGTGTTCGTCGATGAGGAAGGCAAAGTCGATGATGGCGTATACGTGCCCGCATATGCCCGCCGTTATCCGTTTCTTCTGGCCAAGCTGCGCCCAGATGCCGAAGAACTGTCGCTTTGTTTCGACCCGACGACCAATCTGATCGGTGAGTTCGAGGATGGCGAACTCCTGTTCGAAGACGGAGCGCCCACCGAGCACATCAAACGGACACTGCAGTTCTGCGAGCAGTTCGAGGTGGCCGGAAACAAGAGCGCGACATTCATCGAGGAACTGAAGAAGCACGATCTGCTGATGGATGGCGAGCTGACCTTCACGCACGAAAGCCTGGAACAGCCGATGGTCTATCGCGGCTTCAAGATGGTCAGCCAGGAAAAACTGCGCGATCTGCGCGGCGATGTGCTGCGCAGCTGGAACCAGAACGGCATGCTGCCGCTGATCTTCGCCCACCTGTTTTCGCTCGACCAGGTCAACAGCATCTTCACCCGGCAGGCCAGACTGGGCAAGCTGCCGGTAGCCGCCGAGGCGAACTGACGATTCTTGCGACACGGCGATCGCATAGCCAGAAGCTGCATTGGTTTGCGGGCAGACGGTGGTCCTGCCCGTCGAGCTGCCGCGTGCTGCATCGTCGATTCGCCATAAAGCTTGCGCGACTCGGTGCAGTGCTCTAAATAAACGGGGCTTGTCGGAGCTACCCTCATGGCTTTGGCAGGCTAGTGCACTTGGTGCACTTCCTCCCTGAACCTTGGCCACCTCGCGCGAATTGCGCGGGGTGGTTTTTTATTCGGCAGCGTCGCGCCAGGCGGGACCATCCGCTCGATCCGCCAGCCCCGTCGCATCGGTCGCCAGTCTGCGCACAACGCCGGCCAGCACCTCCACAAGCCGGGCGAAGCCCTCGCCCAGGCGCACCAGACCGGCGTCCAGATAGACAGACCGGTCGATTTCGAGCTGGATCGCATGAATCCCGCGATCGGGATCGCCGTGCCGCTCAAGCGCATAGCCTCCCGCATAGGGGCGATTGTACGCGCTGGCACAGCCATGGCGATCCAGACTGGCATTGACCGCAAGAGCCAGGTCGGGGTGACAACTGGTTCCGAAACAGTCGCCTATGACATATTGCGCGGGTGCGCCGGCACCACGAGGCGGGATCGGCGGCATCGAGTGCAGATCGAGCAGAACCGCGACTCCCCACCTTGCCCTGAGGCCCGCAAGCGCGCTGCCCAATGCGCCATGGTAGGGTGCATGAATACCGGCGATCAGGGCCGCAAGTTCCTCGCTCCGGTGCTGGCGCTTCCACAGTTCGCCGGTTCCGGGCACCCGGCGCGGGATGAGGCCTAGCCCGCTGCGCACCCGTCGGCTCGGCTCCTCAAGGCCGATGTTCGGCCGGTCATCGCGTCCGAACATCTCCCAGTCGATATCCTCGGGCGCACGATTCAGGTCGATCATCGCGCGCGGCGCATTTGCAACTAGCAGGCTTGCCCCGGTTTCGGAGGCAACCGCGCGGCCAATGCTGTCAGCAAGCCGGTCTTCAAGGCGCAGGGCGGTCGCATCGGGATTGCGCAAGGCCTTGAGCAGCGGCTCGGAATAGGCCCTGCCGGCGTGTGGCACGGCGATCAGCACCGGCAGCGCCGATGGTTTCGGGCCGCTCAGTGCGTAAGCGTGCGTGCCGGGCGTGCCAGGGATTATTCCGCCGAGTTTCCTGAACGAATCGCGGTCGTCGGGGGGAAGGTCCATAGCCACTTGCTGACTATTTCCAGCGCGCCTGTCAAAGGCGGCAACGTAAGTGTCCTACACGAGAAATTTACCCGCCCGGGCTAAATCGTGGTTCGCCGACCCGCGACATAAGCCCCGAACCGAAACACGGAAGCCACGCCGATGATCCGCATCCTGCTCGCCGAAGACGACGATGCCATGCGCACATACCTTTCCCGCGCGCTTGAAAATGCGGGATATTCAGTCGTTTCGGTCGATTGCGGTGTCGCCGCCCTGCCCCATCTCGAATCGGAGCACTTCGACCTGCTCCTGTCCGACATTGTCATGCCCGAGATGGACGGCATCGAACTGGCGCAGAAATGCGGCGAAATTAGTCCGGCAACCAAGGTCATGTTCATCACCGGATTTGCCGCTGTCACCCTTCGCGCCAGCCGCGAGGCGCCGAACGCGAAGGTGCTGTCGAAGCCGTTTCACCTGCGCGATCTCGTGCTAGAGGTGCAGCGCGTGTTCGGCCACGACGACCGCGCCAGTCTATAGCCACCGCACAAGCATTGAAATCGGGTTGCAACGCCGTTGCATGATGGCTAAAGCGCGGCTCCGCGACGCGCCCGAGGCGTCGCCGCGGATGGAATGGTGCGGGCGTATAGCTCAGTGGTAGAGCACTATGTTGACATCGTAGGGGTCGCAAGTTCAATCCTTGCTACGCCCACCATTCCCGCCAGCCTTCACCCCTAGTTCTTACTTGCCCTTCCACACAGGCTTGCGCTTTTCGGCAAAGGCCGTTGCGCCTTCGCGGGCGTCCTCGGACGAGAAAACGTCCTTGATGTAGGGGCTCTGGCGCTTTTCCAGCTCATCGTATTCCCAGTTCCACGAATCGCGCATCAAGGCTTTCGTCGCCATGAGCGCAAGCGGACCGTTGGCGGCGATGGCTGCGGCCAGTTCCCGCGCCGCCTCGATCGCGGGGCCATCGGTAACCCGATTTACCACGCCAAGCTCGGCCAGCCGCTCCGCCCCGATGGGATCGCCCGTCAAGGCAAGTTCCATCGCCAGCTGCCGGGGCAACAGGCGAGGCAGGTAGATCACCCCGCGCGCCGCCGCGACGAGCCCGCGCTTCACTTCGGGAATTCCGAACTTGGCATCGCGACGCGCCACGATCATGTCGCAGGCGAGCGAAATTTCGGTCCCGCCCGCAAGCGCAAAGCCATCCACCGCGGCGATGATCGGCTTGTTCGGCGGCCGACCGCAAATTCCGGCGAACCCCCTGCCCTCTACATGGGCCGGTTCACCGCGCAGGAAGGCTTTGAGATCCATCCCCGCGCAGAAGTTTCCTCCCGCGCCCGTCAGGATCGCGCAACGCAGGTCCGCTTCGCTGTCCAGCCGGTCGATGGCGTCGGCGATGCCTCTTGCGACCGCCTGGTTCACGCAATTGCGCTGTTCCGGACGGTTGATCGTGATCTCGATGACGCCATCGTTCTCACTGGTCAGAATCGCATCGCTCATGGGCTGGTATCCTCTTGTCTGCCTGCAACGCAATTCGCCTGCCAGTCCATGTAGGCCGTGTCCAGCGCCAGCCATTTCCGCGCTCTTGCGCACCTTGACTCCTCTGCTAAGAGGCAGGCCAAATCCAAGTCTGGGGAGCATTCAGCGAAATGGCAAAGATCAAGGTAAAGAACCCCGTCGTCGAGATGGACGGCGACGAGATGACGCGGATCATCTGGCAGTGGATCCGCGAGCGGCTGATCCTCCCTTACCTCGACATCGACCTCAAGTATTACGACCTGTCGATCGAATACCGCGACGAGACAAACGACCAGGTCACCGTCGATTCCGCCGAGGCGACCAAGAAATACGGCGTTGCCGTCAAGTGCGCCACGATCACGCCGGATGAGGCGCGCGTCGAGGAATTCAAGCTCAAGAAGATGTGGAAGTCGCCCAACGGCACGATCCGCAACATTCTGGGCGGCGTCGTCTTCCGCGAGCCGATCGTCATCAACAACGTGCCCCGCCTGGTTCCGGGCTGGACCGATCCGATCGTCATCGGCCGTCACGCTTTCGGCGACCAGTATCGCGCCACCGACACGCTGATTCCCGGCCCCGGCAAGCTGCGCATGGTCTGGGACGGCACCGATGGCCAGAAGATCGACCTCGACGTATTCGATTTCCCGTCCTCGGGCGTCGCGATGACGATGTACAACCTCGACGATTCGATCCGCGATTTCGCGCGCGCCAGCTTCAACTATGGCCTGAACCTTGGCTGGCCGGTCTACCTGTCCACCAAGAACACGATCATGAAGGCCTACGACGGCCGCTTCAAGGACCTGTTCCAGGAAGTGTTCGAAACCGAGGGCTTCAAGGAAAAGTTCGACGCCGCAGGCATCACCTACGAACACCGCCTGATCGACGACATGGTCGCTGCCGCACTGAAGTGGAGCGGCAAGTTCGTCTGGGCCTGCAAGAACTACGACGGCGACGTGCAGTCTGACGTGGTGGCTCAGGGCTTCGGCTCGCTCGGCCTGATGACTTCGGTCCTGCTGTCGCCCGACGGCAAGACGGTCGAGGCCGAAGCCGCGCACGGCACCGTCACCCGCCACTACCGAGAGCACCAGAAGGGCAACGCGACCTCGACCAACCCGGTCGCCTCGATCTTTGCCTGGACCCGCGGCCTCTACTACCGCGGCACGTTCGACGAAACGCCCGAGGTGGTGAAGTTCGCCGAAACGCTTGAGCGGGTCTGCGTCGAGACGGTCGAGGCGGGCTTCATGACCAAGGACCTGGCGCTGCTAATCGGCCCCGACCAGGCATGGATGACCACCGAAAAGTTCTTCGAGAAGATCGTCGAGAACCTC
>JAURNJ010000277.1 GCA_030830245.1 Novosphingobium sp.
CCGGAATCGTCACCGCCATCGGCACCATCCGCGAAGCACGCCAGCTCGGCGACCTGCGGCTCGTCATCTCCTGCCCCTTCGATCCGGCGGGAATCGCCATGGGCGCCTCCATCGCCTGTTCGGGCTGCTGCCTCACCGTTGTCGACAAGGGCGGCGTGGCCGGTGATGCCTGGTTCGCGGTCGATGCCTCGGCCGAGACGGTGGCGCGTACCGTGCCAGGCCGCTGGGTCGAGGGCACGCGCCTCAACCTCGAACCAGCGTTGAAACTGGGAGACGAATTGGGCGGCCACATCGTCACCGGCCATGTCGACGGCGTCGGTGAGGTGGTCGAGATCAGCCCGCAAGGCGATTCGCGGCGCATCGCCTTTGCCGTGGGTAGCGAACTTGCCCCTTACCTCGCGCCCAAGGGCTCGATCACGGTCGATGGCGTGTCGCTGACGGTCAACGAAGTGACCGACAAGCCCGACGGCACCTGCCATTTCTCGGTGAATATCATCCCGCATACCGCCGAAGTGACGACGCTGGGCGCGCTGGCGCAGGGCGACAAGGTGAACCTCGAGATCGACGTGCTGGCGCGCTACCTCCAGCGGATGCAGAGCCTGCGGGGTTAGGCCGTGAAGCTACCCCTCGCTCTTGCAACCCTTTTGATTTCCGCGCCAGCGCATGCGCAGTCTGACATTGAAGCTGGACTCGCTGGCGCGCTTCGAGGGTGCGAGGAGTGGGTGCTCAATCCAGCAAGTTGGGCAGAAGGCTATGGCCCCTTTGTTACGGCTGTCGGGCTTGGCGACAAGATGGGTCTTGTAGACAAGATCAGCGAGGCTTCACTCCCACCCGATGCTCTTCGACAGGCCAATCATTACTGGCGTATCAATGCAACGCTTGAGGCTGGCTATATGCTGGTCGTGTCGGATCAACTTCCCATGTGTCACATAACGGGAGGAGGCAATGCCGATCTCCAGCCCGCAGCCGAAGCCGTGCTCGCATCGCCCGAGTTTGCAAGCCGATGGGAGTGAAAAGGCGAACATTCGCAAGGCGACATGGCATCGAGCAAATTCCGCCACCGCGAGGAAAAAGCGTTCTCGATTGTGATCAGCCGCGCAAGGCAGCCCGGTCTGCGAACAGACAGGGTTCAGGTTGTCGCAACTGCAATCTACGAGCCATGAGCATATTGCGGTAGGCTAAGTCGCCGTCAACAACCGCTCCTCGTCGAGGACCGGCTGCCGGTCCATCACCCCGTCACGTCCGCGACGGCATCGATGAACTTGTCGATGTTGCCCGCGGTCAGCCCGGCCACGTTGATGCGGCTCGATCCGGCCATGTAGACGCCGTGCTTCTCGCGGATCGCCAGCACCTGCTCGCCGGTGAGGCCGACGATCGAGAACAGCCCGTTCTGCGCACCCATCGGCGAAAGATCGACACCGCCGGCCTGCCCCGCCGCTGCCAGCTGTGCGCGCATCTGGTCCAGCTCGTCGAGCCATTGCGCGGTCAGCGCCTCGTCCTCCAGCACGATGCGCACCGCCGCGCCGCCATGATCGGGCGGCTGCGACCAGTTGGCGCGGGCAAGCGAATGACCGTTCGACATGATCGCGGGCAGGTCTGCCGCATCGCGCGCCATCACGTAGAGCGCGCCGACCCGGTCTCGGTAAAGCCCGAAGTTCTTGTCGCAGCTGTAGCTCACCAGCGCCTCGGGCACCGAAACCAGCACGCGGCGCAGGCCATAGGCGTCTGCCTCCATGCCGTGGCCAAGCCCCTGATAGGCCATGTCGATCAGCGGCAGCATCGGCGAATTGGCGAGCAGGCCAGCGATCTCGTCCCACTCGCCCTGCGAATAGTCGATGCCGGTGGGGTTGTGACAGCAGCCATGCAGCATCAGCACGTCGTGCTCGCCGCCCTGGGCAATCGCCTTGCGGATGCCGTCCATGTCCGCCGTGCCATCGGGCGAGGCGTGGTTGAACTCGACGACATCGAGGCCGAGATCGCGGCAGATCTGTGCGTGGTTGGGCCAGCTGGGATTGCCGACGACGATCCGCTTCGCCCCAGCGCGCTTTGCCATGGCGAGCGCGACGCGCAGCGATCCGGTGCCGCCCGGGGTCTGCATGCCTTCGATCCGGCCACCCATGTCTGGCGAATCCTTGCCGAACACATAGGGCATCAGCGCGGCAACGAACTCCATGTCGCCTTCGGGGCCGAGGTAGGCCTTGCTGTCCTGTGTCTCGACGAGGATGCGCTCCGCCGCCTTGATTGCGCCGAAAACAGGGGTCTCGCCCTGCCCGGTGCGATAGACGCCAACGCCGAGGTCGATCTTGTCGGCGCGCGGATCTGCGTTGTGGAGCTTGATCAGCGCAAGCAGCGCATCGGCGGGTTGCTGTTGGAGGTGTGTAAGCATGGCGGCGGCGCATTAGCGGGCATGACCGGTCGGTGCAAGCTAGGTGACCGGCGTCGGCCCAGCCCTCAGTTCTATTCGGTCACCAGCTCGAAATTCGCGGCCATGTAATCCGTGCAATCTCGCAAGACATCCTAACCCAAATGCGTAAGCGATGCACCCTGCTCGAGAGCCTCGCAACATTGCCAAAACGCGATCACGCTCTGGTCGAGGAGCGAATCGAGCGCGCTCACCTCGTCTTGCGACAGCCGACCGGTGGTTTCGTTCCATTCCAGTACACGATCGAATGCGCGGCTCTCTCGCGCCGATACGAATGCGGCATGAAAGATACCGTCGACCGGTCGCGGATCGTCACGCACGGGCGAAGAGTAGGCTTCATCAACGATGTTTCGAACGAACCCGCCCTCGCGTCCGATTGCGAAGAGCAGGTTATGTCCCGCTTCGTGGACAAGCGTTTTGTAGATCGAAGTCCAGTCGGGATGCATGTCCACGTTGATCAGGATACCACCCCACAAGGCAAACGACGAGCCCGCCAGATAGGCAAACCGCTGCGAACCATCCGGCCTTGCCAGCACGATTTCGTCGACGATCGCCAACGTCTCGCCGAACAGTTCCCCATCGGCCTCTCGCATCAGGTCGAATGCAGCAAGCACCCGGCTGCGCAAGTCCGAAAAATCGTCTCCGGTGACCTGCGTGAGGCCCATCGGATTGCGCTCTTCCGTGTCCCACCAGCGGTCAAGCCGGCCTATCTCGTCGGTTGAGAAACCGGAAAGATCAAAATTCGCGATACGGGGGAGACTTTCGGGATGCACTTGCTGTGGTCTGCCATTTACCATCTGCGCCTTCAGTGCAGAAGCGGCCTCATCGCGCGCGCCCTGGGAAAGGACAATCCCTTTGGGATGATCAAGGACAAGATCCGAATAGGCCGCGTAATCTACCGGTCGCCCCCGGGGAGGCGATTTGCTAGCCGTGTCGGAAAGACCCAGGATTTCGCAGACACTTTGCCACAAGGCCCTGTCCATGTCACGCCGCAGCGCTTCGCCGCGAAGACGCGATGGATCGAAATGATTCATGGGCCTGTCACTTCGCGCGGCAGCCGGCAAAGCAACCTAGTCAGCGTGTACCAGCCGAAATGCGCCTGATCCGGGTCACCAACCTGCCGTTCACTTCGCGCGACTTGAGTTTGCCGCCCATGCCGTGACCGATCTTTGCGACGATCGCCGAATTGCGCCGTTCTGCATAAGGGAGGAGGATGTTCATGCTTGGTGCCTCTCGATGTTCGCTTCCGACCTTGTTCAGCGTGTGCGAGCCTGGACGCGACTGACCCGGGCCACAAGTCGGCCATTCACTTCGCGCGATTTCATCTTGCCGCCCCCGCCATTGCAAATCTTGGCAACGATCTTTGCATTGTACCGTTCGGCATAGGGCAGGAGAATATTCATGCCTGAAACCTTTCCATGTTCGCTCTCAATCCGAGAAGGATCTTGAAAGGCTAAGTGAAACCGCTCCCGCATGGCAAGAAGCATGCGGTCAAAACGGCACCCAGCGCTGCTTGCGGGAGAACTTCATGTAACCCAGGTTCGCGCCCAGGCGCAGGCCCGCGCCCATTCGCACCGGGATCAGCACGATGTTGTCCTTGCGCAGGTAACTGACGTGAAAACCGCCGACGAAGTAGGCCTGCCCCTCGCCGGCCGGAAACCGCTCGTAAAGCTGCTTGGTGTCGTTGAGGTTATAGACCAACACAAAGGCATTGGCGGCATTGGCGCCAAGGTCGAAACCGATCGAAGGCCCCGTCCAGTAGATCGGCATATTGCCCTCGACCTTGTGGTGGAGAGTGCCCGAACCATAGCGCAGACCCACCGCGACCGCGCCGCCCGCCTCGCGCCCGGTGATGTAGCCGTTGGGTTCACCCTGCTTGCGCAGGATATCCTCGATCAGGCCAGCAAGCCCCTTGGCTCCCTTGCCGAACACACCTTCAGCCGCACCGACGAGATCGTCCTGCCGGTAAGTGCTGGTGGTTACCGAGTTGGGCACCGAATTGGCGTCGCCGATGTTTGTCGCGCTCCAGGTGGAAACCGGCGCCCCCATGTCGATCGACGGCGCGGGTGTGGGCGAGGAGGGCGAGGCGACCGGCGCTGGAGCGCTTGCCTGCCCGGAAAGATCGGCATCGACGGCTGCGTCGTGATCAACAGAGCGCATCTGGGCGTGTGCGGCCATGGGGGTGGCCACAAATACGACTAGCGCCAGCGCGGCGGCGATGAAGCTCTTGGCCTTGGACATGAACCCTCCTCGATTCATGGCAAACGGCGCAAATGCATGGCGCCGAGCCCGATAAAAGTCGCAAGAAAGGCGATCGCGGCTTGACCTGCAATGAACCGGCGACAGTGCGAGACCGGCTTGCGGCCAGCCGAATCCGGTACGCGGTTTCGGATTGGGAAGTCGAATTGACGGTCGGCCCCTTGTGGCAGCCTTAACCGCTCGCTATAGCCCGCCGCTTGCGGCCCCGAGCGCGCCGCGTTCCGGAGACGTGGGTGAGTGGCTGAAACCAGTTCCCTGCTAAGG
>JAURNJ010000278.1 GCA_030830245.1 Novosphingobium sp.
AGACGCCTTCGCAGGACATGCAGGGCATGGACCATTCGGCGATGCAGATGGGCGCGGACGATGATATCCCGCTGCTGCCGCCTCCTCCAGAAGCCGGGAGCGGCCCCGCGCGCGCGGCGGTCGCCATCTGGGGCGAGGAAGCCATGAACGAAGCGCGCCGCGAGCTTGTCCGCGAGACCGACGGAGGAATGCGCTTCTGGTTTCAGGGCGACCGGCTCGAGTACCGCGCCCGCGAGGGGAAGGATGGATATCTGTGGGACATCCAGGGATATTATGGCGGCGACATCGACAAATTCTGGTTCAAGTCCGAGGGTGAGGGCAGCTTCGGCGAACCCATAGAAGGCGCCGAGGTCCAGGCGCTCTGGAGCCGCGCCATTGCGCCCTTCTTCGATTTCCAGGCGGGTGTTCGCCAGGACCTCACCGGTCCGGAGCGCACGCACGCGGTTATCGGCATACAGGGCCTCATGCCGTACCGTTTCGAGGTCGATGCTGCGGCCTTCGTGTCCACCAAGGGCGATGTGACCGCGCGGATCGAGGGCGAACTCGACCAGCGCATCACGCAGCGGTTGATCCTCCAGCCCAGAGCCGAACTCGCGCTTTCTGCGCAGGACATTCCCGAGCTGGGCATCGGTGCCGGTCTTGATCGGATCGAGGCGGGCCTGCGTCTACGCTACGAGTTCGCACGCGAATTCGCACCCTATGTCGGCGTTTCGCAGGAATGGCGCATCGGCGACAGCGCGGATTTTGCGCGGGCCGCCGGAGAGGATCCGAGCGTCACCAATTATGTCGTCGGTGTGCGATTCTGGTTCTGAAATTTCAAAAAGGATAGAACTTCCATGACCAAGACTTTGACACGCATCGCGGCGACTGCGCTTGTTGCCACGCTGATACCGCTGCCAGCCTTCGCGCAGCAGATGGACCACTCTTCCCATGCGAACCATCAGATGCACGCGATGGACGCTTCGGCGGACGATGTCGCGGGCGCTGAAGAAACCCTCAAGGCCTATCGCACCGCTCTTGAAGCGCGCGACGCGCAGGCAATGCGCGCGCTCTTCACCGAGGACTCGGCCATCTTCGAGAATGGCAAGGCCGAAGGAAGTTTCGCGAATTACATGGAGCACCATTTGGGCCCCGAGCTCGACGCGATTGTGAGCTTCACCTTTACCGACCCCACGCTGACCGTCACCCGGATGGGGCACATGGCCCATGCCTATGAGACGTATGGCTATCGTATCGAACTTACCGATGGCCGGGTGATCGAGCGCGACGGCGTGGCGACATCGGTGCTTGCTCACGATGCGGACGGGTGGAGAATCGTCCAGTACCATTCCTCGTCGCGCGCGCCGCGCAACTGATTACGGCTTTCGAAGAGGTAGCACCGGTTGGCAACGCCGTCGCTGAAGCTGCGCTTGCATGTGCTCGGCAGCAAGATCCACAAATGGCTGGCGATTTTCGTCGGTGTCCAGGTCCTCTTGTGGATGGGAACCGGCGCCCTCATGTCGTTTCTCGACCTGGAAGAAGTTCGCTCCGAACATGTCGTTTCGCGTGAACAAGAAGCGCTACCCGCCGACGCCCCACTCCCGGCCTGGGTCGCAAGCGACGGTACTCTTGCAGCGGTAGCGACACGTTCGCTCGACGGCGATGCCGTGACCGAGGTCCGAAAGGTCGACGGTAGCGTGAGCCTCCACGATCCGGTGACAGGGCGCAAACTCTCCCCCATCTCTGCTGCGACGGCAAGATCCATCGCGTTGCGCGCATGGACCGGACCGCGCACGACGATCGAAGGCGCGCGGCTCGTTCACGAACCGGTGGGAACCGAGTTTCGCGGACCATTTCCGGCCTGGCAGGTCACCTATGCTGACGAGGCTTCGACGCGCATCTACATCGATGCCAGCAGCGGCACGCTCGGGGCGGCGCGCAGCGATACATGGCGCCTGTTCGATTTCATCTGGGGCCTGCACATCATGGATTGGACCGAGCGCGATCGCATCAACAGTTGGTGGCTGCTCCTGTTCGGTATTGGCGGCACGATCATAGCCCTGTCGGGTTTCGTCCTGCTGGCGAACCGGATGCCGAGGCTGCGTCGTCGCACAAAGAAGAGCAAGCTCGCCTGAGCCCATGGGGCTTATTCGCGTGGGCGCACTGGGCCAGGAGCCGAATGCGTTCGACGATCGCGATCGAGTCGTCAGCAGACGTGATACGGCGGACGCACATCTGTCGCACCAATACCATCAAATTAATGTGAGGGGCACGCGGCTGCCGTGCGTATCAGGCACATAGGTCGCACTGCAACTGCCGGGCCGGGAGATATACGAGACATGAAAGCCCCCTCATTTTTGGCGCTGCTCGCCGCAAGCCTGCTCTTCGTCGGACCCGTTCAGGCTCATGGCGACGAAAAGCACGGCGAACAGGCGAGCGCCGCGCCTGCTGCCACCAATGGCGATGCGCACGACCAGGCGGCCATGGCGCAGATGGGCGAGACTGCCGATGCTGGCGAGTCCTCCGGCGCGCACGATGAAGCGGGCGCAGCCCATGACGAGGCCGGTGGCCATGCGGATGAGAGCGAAACCGGCGTCATGGCCGTACTGAAAAAGCTGCATCCGGCAACGATCCACTTCCCGATCGCCTTGTTTTTCATGGCTGCGGCCACCGAATTGTTCGTGATGCGCCGGAAAGGAGCGGGCCTGGAAAGTGCGGTGCGCGTACTCGTCTACGGCGGAGCAATCGGCGCACTCGTCGCAGTTCTGTTCGGATGGATTCACACCGGTCTGTGGTTCGGCGGCGATACTGTCATGCAAGTCCATCGATGGACCGGTATGCTGATCGCGGTTCTCGGTATTGCGATTGCATACCT
>JAURNJ010000279.1 GCA_030830245.1 Novosphingobium sp.
CGCCGATCTCGACCGCCTGTGCGGCGGAGACAAAGATGGGGGCGGTAACGGCTCGTTCGATCGCATGGCGGCCTGAGGCGCAGATTCTGCACGCAAATTTCCTGATATGTGCAGGTGAAGGCTTTTGTGCTAACCCTATCTGCAGGGAGGCAGAGGAAGGAGTATCTAGCGGAAGGACCGCCACATGTTCATTCGTACCGAAAGATTGTTCTTGCGGCCTACCTGGCCGGACGATCTCGACGAATTCGTCGCGCTACTCAACCAGCAGGAAGTCGCGCGCAATATCGGCACGAAGGCCCTTCCCGATACGGCCGAGCGCGCGATGGACGTTATTGCCGCGCCGCGCGATCCCCTACTTCCCCATTTCTTCATCAATCTGGTGAGCGATGACGGCACGAGGCTGATCGGCAGCATCGGCCTCGGACGCGATGGCGACGACGTCGAACTGGGCTATTGGATAGGCCGGGCCTATTGGGGCCATGGCTATGCCAGCGAAGCCGTGGAGGCAGTGTTGAACAACGCTTGGATGCTGGGCCATAAACGCATCGTCGCGCGCCATGTTGCGGACAGCGAGGCTACCGCGCATGTGCTGACCAAAACCGGGTTCCGTTCGACCGGTGAAACCAGCAGGCGTTTCAGCGAGGTGAGGGGCGGCAAGGTCGAGGTGATGACCTTTGTCGCCGAGCGCGCCGCGATGCCGGACCTGTCCGATACCGCACCGCTTGCTAAGGAAAATCCGAACCTGCTCGCCTAACAGCTGGTCAGCTGGCGGTTTCGCTGTTGAGGCCTAGCCATGGCGGACAGTTTCCGGCCGATATGTCCTCGACCCTCAGATGATCGACCGCATGTCCCAGCGCCGGGTAGGCTATGCGCTGGCGCGTTTCGTCAGATTGTTCGATGGGAACGACGAACAGCCGCCGGTTGACCTTCTGCCGCCAGTTCATCCGGGCGGTGTTTTCCTGTCCGATATAGCAACCCTTGGTGAAGCTGACGCCTTTGAGCTCGGCGGCGTTGCACTCGAGCCAGAGCGTCTGGTCGCTGCCGAGTTCGGCCTGGCCTTCGGTCACACCCAGCGTCAGGCGGTGCGACAGCCATGCCTGGTCCGCACTTTCGTCGTCCGGGCTGGTGGGTGCCAGCCACCGTGCGCCGAGAGCGGCAAGGCGGGGGTCCGCGCTTTGGCTTTCGTCGCGTTCCGGTCTCCAGTTCACGGCGAGGCCGTCGTCCCGCGCGATGTCGATGGCGCGGCGCAGCCGGTAGAGCGCCAGCCGTTTGGCCAGCGCATCGGCGGCATCTGCCTCGCAATCGAGCAGCATGTCGTCTCCGTCGCGCCACACGATAAAGTCGAACAGCGCCTTGCCCTGTGGAGTGAGCAGCGCGGTCCAGACCGGCAGATCGCCGGTCACGTCATTTGTGACGAGCCCGTGGAGGAACTCGGCCACGTCCTCGCCCGGCTGGCGGGGGCTGAGACGCACAACGGCGCGCGAAAATAGGCGGGTGGCAGTCATGCCGACAAGGTGGGGGCAAACCGGGCGATTGGCAATGTCCGCAAAGCATCCGATAAGCGGTCCCTCGGACCACAATGAGGAATCACATGCCCGAACGTCATCAAGTCAATCCCCGTGTCATCCCCCTGATCACTGAACGCTGGTCGCCGCGCAGCTTCGACGCGAGCGAAATTTCCCAGTCAGACCTCGATGTAATTCTCGAAGCCGCCGGCTGGGCGCCGTCTGCCTTCAACATCCAGCCCTGGACGTTTCTTTATGCCCGGCGTGGGGACGCGAACTGGGATCGCTTCATGTCGCTGCTGGTCGATTTCAATCAGTCATGGGCGAAGCACGCTTCGTTACTGGTGTTTATCGTCTCGAACCGGATGCAGGGCCAGGGCGAAAAGCGGTCGGAAAACTACAGCCACGGCTTCGACGCCGGTGCCGCCTGGGCGCAGATGGCGCTGCAGGCGACGGCAATGGGCTATCATGCCCACGGCATGACCGGAATCCATGTCGACAAGGCCATCGCCGAACTTGGCATTCCCGAGGATCACCGGCTCGAAGCGGCGGTTGCGATCGGTCGCAGGGGACCGGCCGAGAACCTGCCCGAGGGCCTCAGGGAACGCGAAGCGCCGAGCGGCCGCAAGGAGCTGGGTGAAATTGCCGTCGCGGGCAACTTCCCAACCTCGTGACGACTTTTAGCCGGGCGGGTTGCAGCGCACCACGACCTTGCCGGTGACCTGCCGGTCCATCATCGAGCGGATGGCAGCGGGCGCGTCGGCGAGTTCGTAACACGCGCTGATATGCGGCTTGATCTTGCCCAGGGCATGCAGGTCATAGAGTTCGTCCATGTTGGCGTGGTGTACCTCGGGTTCACGGCCTACGAAGTCGCCCCAGAACACGCCGACGATCGACGCGCCCTTGACCAGCGCCAGGTTGAAGGGAACCGCCGGGATGTCGCCGCCGGCAAAGCCGATGACGAGGTAGCGGCCTTTCCAGCCCAGCGTGCGAAAGGCGGGATTGGCGAGCCGGTCGCCGACGGGATCGTAGATCACGTCGACGCCTTGCTTTCCTGCCAGCTGCTTGACTGCGTCCTTGAGGTCCTGCTCGGAGTAATTGACCAGCTCGTCGGCGCCATGTGCCTTTGCAAGCGCGAGCTTCTCATCGCTCGAAGCC
>JAURNJ010000280.1 GCA_030830245.1 Novosphingobium sp.
CTCGCCGCCGCTGTGGATCGAGCCGCTAGGCGCGATGCCCGACCTGCCCCGCTGGATGAGCGACAACCATGCAGCCATCGAAGCCGCCCTGCTCTCGTTCGGCGCCATCGTCTGGCGCGGCTTTGACGTGACCGAGACGGACCACTTCATCGCCATGATGGAGAGCTTCACACCCTATTCGATGGGCTATGTTGGCGGTACGTCCAACCGCAAGGCGATCAAGGGCCCGGCGATGGAAGCGACCCGCACCCCGCCGCAGGTCTATATCCAGCTGCATCAGGAAATGTCCTACATGCCGGACAATCCGCGCGCGCTTGCGTTCTGGTGCAAGCAAGCGCCGGACAGTGGCGGCGAGACCGTGATCTGCGACATGCGCGGCCTGCTCGAGGAAATTCCGCCGGCAACGCGCGCCAAGTTCGAACAGTTCGGCGCGCGGTATGTGCGTAACCTGCGCTGCGCCGAACTCGACGACTGGCGCGCCGACCCCGAAGTGCGCCACGCGACCTGGCAATACTGGTTCGACAGCGAGGATCGCGACGAGGTTTCGGCAAAACTGGCCGAGCGCGGTACGCATCATCGCTGGAACGAGGATGGCAGCCTCACCTTCTGGAACGACGAACCAGCGGTCACGCGCCATCCCGTCACGGGCGAGACGCTCTATTTCAACCAGCTCAACTCGCAAATCCAGAACGAGTGGACCATCGGCAAGGAACGCGCCGACATGTTCGACCGGCTCTATGGCGATCATACCGACCGGCCCTATTCGGTCTCGTTCGCCAATGGCGATCCGGTGACGGAAGACGACTATCTTGCGGTTCGCGACATTTTCGAAGGCCGGAAAATCGCCTTCGCGTGGTGCCCCGGCGATGTGATGCTGCTAGACAACAAGCTCACCGCGCATGGTCGCCATCCTTTCACCGGGGAGCGTGACGTGCAGGTGATGCTGTTCGAATAGGCGCCGCAATCGGGCACCAAGGGAGAGATAACAACCACCATGCATCCGAGAATTTTCGCCGAGCAGACCCCCGACAAACCCGTTTTGATCATGGAGAACACCGGCGAGGTCATCACTTTCGCCCAATTGGAGGCACGCGCCAATCGTGGCGCTCATGCCTTTCGGGCGCTCGGCGTAGGCAATGGCGGCACCGTCTCCCTGATTTGCGAGAACCGTGGCGAATACTTCGACATCGTCTGGGCGGCGCAGCGCGCCGGGATCATGCTGGTGGTCCTGTCCTCGCGGCTCAAGGCCGACGAGATCGCCTATATTGTCAACGACAGCGGCTCGACCCACCTGCTGATCGGCGAGGACCTGGCCGAGGCCGCAGCCGACCTGATGGCCGATCCTTCGCTCATACCGGACCTGCAGCGCATGATTTCGGTCGGGCCGATCCCCGGCTTGGAAAACTGGAACGATCTCACCGCCCGTCAGCCGGAAACGCCCATCGCTGACGAAGAGCTTGGCTCGCGCATGGCCTATTCCTCCGGCACGACCGGACGGCCCAAGGGCGTGCGCATACCCTCCCCCGGCGGTTCGCCGATCCAGGAAAATCCGGGCGTGCTGATGTTTAAGGCCTTCTATGGCATCAGCGAAAAAGAAACCTACCTGTCGCCCGCGCCGCTTTATCACTCCGCACCGCTCGGCTTCACGACTTCGGTGATGGCGGTCGGTGGCACCGTGGTGTGCATGAAGCGCTTCACTCCCGAGCGATTCCTCGATGCGATCGAGCGCTACAAGGTGACCATGACGCAGTGCGTGCCGACGATGTTCATCCGCCTGCTGCGCCTCCCGGAAGAAGATCGCACCAGGCACAATCTCTCATCGCTCCAGAAGGTCATCCATGCCGCAGCGCCCTGCCCGGTGCCGGTGAAGCGGCAGATGATCGAATGGCTCGGGCCGATCATCGAGGAATATTACGCCGGCTCCGAAGGCAACATGTTCATCCGGATCAATTCGGAGGAATGGCTCGCCCACCCCGGCTCGGTCGGGCGTCCGTCCTATGGCACCTTGCACATCTGCAACGACGAGGGCGACGAATTGCCCGTGGGCGAGACCGGCACGATCTACATCGAAGGCGGCAGGGAATTCGCCTACCACAACGACGACGCCAAGACTGCGAGTTCGCGCAATCCCAAGAATCCTTCGTGGACGACGCTGGGCGACATCGGCCGCCTCGACGAGGACGGCTTTCTCTACCTGTCCGACCGCAAGCATTTCATGATCATCTCTGGCGGGGTGAACATCTACCCCCAGGAGGTCGAGGACCTGCTGATCACGCACCCCGAGATCACCGACGTCGCCGTTTTCGGCGTGCCCAACGAGGATTTCGGCGAAGAGGTCAAGGCCGTGGTCCAGCCCAAGGACTGGGCCAGGGCAAATGCGGACTTCGAGGCCGAGCTGATCGAATGGTGCCGCGAGCGACTCGCAGATGTCAAATGCCCGCGCTCCGTCGATTTCGAACAGGAAATGCCGCGCGCCGAGACTGGCAAGCTTTACAAGAAGGAACTCAAGGCGCGTTACTGGCCAGAATGACCCTGGTATTGCAGGTCCGTTGCGATAGTTTTTCGGGGCCGTTGCCCCCGGCAATCGGGCTTGACTCACCCCGGTCTTGACCGCAAGATTTCAGAATGGCGAAGCCTCGTTCGCCAATGTGAAAAACATACTGATGCCGGAGAGAGCGCCATGACCCTGCACGCCAAGCCCGAAGCCTTCGCCGATGTCGCCGTGATTGACGCCGACACGCATTACGCCGAACCCTATGACCTGTGGACCAGCCGCGCCACCGGCAGCTGGAAGGAGCGCGTCCCCCAGGTCAAGGAAGTGAACGGCGAGCTTTCATGGTTCATGGACGGCGACGTCCGCATGGGCCCGGCCTTTGCCTCCTGCACCATCCGCAAGGACGGCACCAAGGCCTATGGCATGGAGATGACCACCTGGAAGTTCGAGGAAATCTTCGACGGGGCATGGGACGCCAAGGCGCGCGTTGCCTACATGGACGAGGCCGGGATCAGCGCGCAGATCTGCTATCCCAACCTGCTCGGCTTCGGCAACCAGAAGGGGATGAACGTCGATCCCGAGCTACGGCTGGTGATCACCAAGATCTACAACGACGCGCTGGGCGAATTCCAGGCCTCTTCGGGCAACCGCATCTATCCGATGGCCATGGTGCCGTGGTGGGACATCAAGGAAGCGGTCGCGGAGGTCGAGCGTTGCCGCGCCATGGGCCTGCGCGGCGTCAACACGCACTCGCAGCCGCACAACAACGGCTTTCCCGATCTGGGCGACCCGCACTGGAATCCCTTGTGGGAACTGTGCGAGGATGCCGGCCTGCCGATCAACTTCCACATCGGCGGCGGCTTTTCGAGCACCGAGTGGTTCGGCGAGGGTCACTGGCCCAGCTTCACCCCCACCGAAAAACTGGCCTACGGCTCAAGCTCGCTGTTCTTCGCCAACTACCAGCTGTTCGCCAACATCTTCATCTCGCGGTGGCTGGAGCGGCATCCGAACCTCAAGATATGCTCGGTCGAAAGTGGGGTGGGCTGGATTCCCTACATGCTCGAGGCAGTCGAGTTCCAGATGCGCGAAGCGCGCAGCGACTACCAGGTTTCACCGGCGGAAATCTTCGACCGGCAGATCTACGGATGCTCGTGGTTCGAGCGCAAACACATCGTCGGCGATGCCCGCAAGGTCGGGATCGACAACGTCATGTTCCAGACCGATTTCCCGCATCCGGTATGCCTCTATCCCGACGCGCTCGAATACATGGCCGATGCCGCCGCGCAGTTCACGCCGGAAGAACGCGCCAAGGTGTTCGGCGGCAACGCGGCAAAGGTCTACAACATCGATGTGACCGCGCTGGGCTGAGGCCCGGCGCAATCAGGGAGAGCCAAATTGCCATATGACCTGCTCGATGGCGTCAAGGTCATCGAATTGTCGATGTATGCCTTCGCGCCTGCTTCTGCCGCAGTGCTGTCTGACTGGGGGGCAGACGTGGTCAAGGTGGTGCCGCCGCACACCGCCGACCCGATGATGGGCGACCGCGTGATCGGCGGCCTGCCGCAGATCGACACCGGCGTGAAGTTCATGTGGGAGAACCTCAACCGCGGCAAGCGCTGCATCTGCATCGATGTCGCCACGCCCGAGGGCCGCGCCTTGCTGCATCGCATGGTCGAACAGGCCGATGTGTTCATCACCAACCTGCTGCCCGATGCGCGCAAGCGCTTCGGCATCGATTACGAGACCCTTGCCGCGATCAATCCAAAGCTCGTCTATGGACGGGCCAGCGGCCATGGCGCGGAAGGGCCGGAGCGCGAGGCAGGCGGCTTTGACCATACCGATTTCTGGGCACGCTGCGGCATCGGTCACACTGTCGCGCGCACTGTTGGCGAATTCGTGCCGCAACCCGGCCCAGCGATGGGCGACGTATCCGCCGGGGCAACGCTGGCGGGCGCGATCAGCGCCGCGCTGTTCAAGCGCGAGCGCACCGGCAAGGGCAGCCTGATCGACGTCTCGCTTCTTGCCACCGGAGTGTGGATGAATGGCCCGGCGATCCTCGCCGCCGCGCTCTATGGCGTCGACACGATCCCGCGCTTTGCCCATGCCGACCAGCCCAACCCGCTGGTGACGGCCTACACCAGCAAGGATGGGCGCGACATCTACTTCGCCGGCATCCAGACCGAGAAGAACTGGGCGCAATTGTGCGACATCCTCGAATGTCCCGAATTGGTCACCGATCCGCGCTTTGCCACCGGCGAGCTGCGCCTCGCCAATGTGCGCGAATGCATTGCAGCGCTTGATGTCGCCTTCGCCAGGCAGGACCTCGACTACTGGCTGCCGCGTCTGGGGCGGTGCCCGGTGCCGTGGTCGCTGGTGCAGTCGTCCAAGGAGGCGCTGACCGATCCGCAGGTGGTTGCGAACGGCATGGTCGCGACGATCGACGGCGATGCGCGGTCCTATCCGGTCGCGGCGAGTCCGGCGCAGGTGGACGGTGTGGCCCTGACCCAGACCCGCGCGCCACAGCACGGTGAACATACCGAGGTTGTGCTGATGGAATACGGGGTGGAGTGGGATGAGATCGAAGGGTTGAAGGCGGCGGGGGCGATTAACTAAAGCGGGGCGCGTTCAGCCGAACGGACGCCCCTCCCGCAGTGCCGTGAAGACAGCATAGGATGGGTCGGACTTGTCCGGCCTGCCCTGGGAGCGCCATACTTCACCCTCGATGTCGCGGGTGATCCTGATATCCGTAATCGCCACGCGATGATCAATTGCCCAGCGGCCATTTCGATATGACCAGCCATCGAGATAGCGGGCGTGGATCAGGTTCTCGCGAACGTGGGTCTTGGATGTGCTGCGATAGGACCGTGCCGAAACGTAGGCTTCGCTGGCAGCGCGATCACCCTGCACCTCGATCGAAATTGCAGTGAGCGGATGCAGCCAGACATCCGTCTTTTCATCCGTGCTCCAGAGCAAATCAATCAATTGGTCGGGAGTCGTCACACCCGGCATGGAATAGTCGAGGGTGCCGTCCTCATGCCAGACGGACCGAAGCAAGTCCCTGTCGCGTCGGTCGACACCGCGACCATAGTTGCACAACTGCTGGCGGATGGCCTCCCTGGCCCACACCTCGTGGCTCACTTCCATAACCCGATACGATTCCTTACTGCATGGCAAACTGGAACCAGCTCCGAGCGAACCGGCTAGCGTGAAACAGTTTTGCGATCACTATCGCATCGCAGCCTCAAACCTCGATGTTGTAGATCCGCGCCGCGTTCCCGCTGAACACCTTGAAGCGTTC
>JAURNJ010000281.1 GCA_030830245.1 Novosphingobium sp.
CCTCGCCCTGCCAGAACCACACCAGCCCCGAGGCGACCGGCACCAGCCAATCGGCAAACAGGCCCGAGCGCGACATCGCCATCTGCATCCATAGTGGCACCCCGGCCTCGCCAATGCCGCGAAACTTTGGCTGGTCGATATGCGGTGCGCCGAGCGCCGCGGGACCGTTCAGGTTGAGCGAGACATGGATCGGCCGGACGATCTCGCAATCGAAGGCCTCCCGTGCAGCCTCGAACCAGTTGGGATTTTCGAGGATGAAGCTATCGCCGGGCCGGTCAAGGAACCAGGGAATGCCGACGCCCCCGGCATCGGGCACGCCGTGCCCCATATAGGAAAGCATCGTCGGAAACGGTGCGCGGGCGTGAATCGTCGCCAGCACGCGTTCAGGATCGTCGAACACGCAGTCCATGCGGACCGGTTTCGACCGGATGGTTTCGGGTCGCAGTCTCACCGGTCGTAGTAGCAATTGCCGCCGTCGAGATGGAGCGTGCGGCTGGTGATATAGCCTCCGCCGGGCCCGGCGAGGAACACCACGGTCGCGCCGATGTCCTTCTCCGGATCGCCCATACGGCGCAGCGGAATGCCTTCAAGGTGCTTCCGCCGGCCCTCGTCGTCCAGCATTTCGTCGAACCAGTACTGATATGCGTCGGATGGTGCGAGCGGGCAGATGTTGTTCACGGTGATGCCGTACTTGCCCCAGCCCATTGCCGCTGTCTTGGTCAGCCCCCGGATCGCTTCCTTCGAGATGTTGTAGGCGCCGAGTTCGGGCAGGCCCATGGTCGATCCGCCCGAGCCGAAATTGATGATCCGCCCGCCATGTTCCTTCATCGACGGGAAGCAGGCCTGCATGGTGAACAACGCGCCATGTACGCAAATGCGAAGCGATATGTCGAGGTCTTCCTCGGTGATGTCCTCGACCTGGGTGCGTTCGGAATAATAGGCATTGTTCACCAGCGCCCAGATCGGGCCGAACGCCTGTTCGGTGGCGGCAACCGCACGGTCGACGTCCTCACGCTTGCTGACATCGCCGACGCAGACCAGCGATTTCGCGCCCAGCGCGTCGAGCTTGGCCTTGGTTTCCTCCAGCGTTTCCTTCGTGCGGCCCATCATGCCGACCGCCGCGCCCGCCTTGGCCAGCGCCAAGGCGATGCCGACACCGACGCCGCGACCTGCTCCCGTCAAAAACGCTACCTTACCTTCCAGTTCGCCCATTTCATCTCTCCAGATTGCTATGCGGCGGCCACTCTAGCGACGAGCCTCGGTCCTGCAATCGCAAAGCATAGCGATTGCATGCGGTTGCCGGGAGACCTATCCGCTGCCCCGATGTCAGAGACAATCGACTGGATCGCGGGCGACACTTTCGGCCTGGCCATGCCGGCCCATATCGAGGCGCTGCGCGAGGGTGGCGCGCGCTTCCTTACCGGCGCGTTCCGGGCGGCGGGCTCGCTGGGCGAGGCGAATACCGTCACCCGGATCACGGGGCTGGAGGAATGCAGGGGCGGCGGGACCGGGGCGAAGCTCTACCTGACCGTCGAATACGAGCACCCCTCCCCTGACCTTCCCACCGAGCTCTTCGCCAAGTTCTCCCGCGCCTTCGGCAACGAAATCCGCGACCGCCAGAAGATCCAGATGGAAGGCGAGGTGTGGTTCGCGCTGCTGTCGCGCATGCCCGAATTCCCGATCGCCGTGCCGAAATGCATGTATGCGGACTATCACCACGACAGCGGCACCGGGCTGCTCATCACCGACACGATTGCGTTTGGCAAGGACGGTATCGAGCGCAATTACGTCAAATGTCTCGACCGCGAGCTTCCCGATCCGCTGGGGCATTACCTGGCGCTGGTGCGTGCGCTGGCGAGGCTGGCCGGCGCCTATCATTCCGGCGTGTTCCCCAAGGAGGTGATGCGTCAGCTGGAAAGCCATCAGGGCCAGCTTGGCGTCAGTGCCCGTGATCCATACGGACCGGAACAGATTGCCCGGCGGGTCGAACGCTGGCAGGAGTTCTGCACAGCCTATCCACGCCTTGTCCCCGAAGCTGTCCGCGACCCCGCCTTCCTCGCCCGCTTCGCCGAGGAAGCACCGCGCTTCTGCGGGCACGAGGACGCTATCGCCAGCTTTCTGGAAGCACCTTCGCCCTGGCTCGCGCTCGGCCACTGGAACGCCAACACCGACAACGCCTGGTTCTGGACAGGCGAGGATGGCGAAATCGAATGCGGATTATTCGATTGGGGCAATGCCACGGTGATGAATGTCGCCGTGGCGCTCGCCGGCTGCTTCTATGGTGCGGAGCCGGATTTCATCGTCGAAAATCTCGATACGCTGGTGACGGCCTTCACCGGTGAGTTCGAGCGGGCCAGCGGCATCCCGCTCGCACCGGAAGACCTCAAGCACCGGCTTGCCCTGCAGATGGCGACATCGGGGCTGATGTGGATGATCGACGCGCCCAAGGTCATCGAAATGCGCGTGCCGGACCTTGCCGGCGTCCCCGATCCCTTCGATGCCCGCGTGTTCGACGACGAGCTGGTGCGTACCCAGCTGCACATGTCGGCGATCTGGCTGACATTGTGGCGGGAACTCGATTTCGGTGCGCAGCTGGACCTCTTCCTGGAGCGGCAGTCTGCCTGAGCGTCAGTGCG
>JAURNJ010000282.1 GCA_030830245.1 Novosphingobium sp.
ATCCGCGCGGGGGTCAGCGGCACCGGCCTCGTCGTCGCGCCGCAATACCACACCAGCCCCATGCGGCTGATGCGCGCTTTCGCGGGCGGTGCGCCGCTGGTCTCGCTAGACCGCTTCGATGCCGAGGAAGTGCTGGCCGCGATCGAGCGCCACAGGATCGAGCGCGTGATCATGGTGCCCACCCATTTCCGCCGCCTGCTCGCCCTGCCCGACGAAGTCCGCGCGCGCTATGACCTGTCCAGCCTGAAACTTGTGTCGCATACCGGCGCTGCCTGCGCAGCAGACGTGAAGGAAGCGATGATCGCCTGGTTTGGGCCCATCCTGCTGGAAATCTACGGCGGCACCGAGACAGGCCCGGTCACCACGATCACTTCGCCCGACGCGCTCGCCCACCCCGGATCGATCGGCCGCGCGGCACCCGGATTCGAGGTGCTGATCATCGGCGAGCAGGGGGAAGAGGTCCCTCCCGGCACCGAAGGCAAGTTGTGCTTCCGCTATCTTGGCGGGGGCGGCTTCGAATATGTCAACGACCCGGAAAAGACCCGCGCTGCGCAAGTCCTGCCCGGCGTCTATACGCTCGGCGAAATGGGCAGGATGGACCCAGACGGCTGGGTTTATGTGACCGACCGCACGGCAGACATGGTGGTCAGTGGCGGGGTCAACATCTACCCCGCCGAGATCGAGGCTGCGCTCGGTGCGCACCCGGCAGTCGAAGATGTCGCCGTGATCGGCGTGCCCAATGAGGACATGGGCGAGGAAGTAAAGGCGCTGGTGGTGCTGCGCCAGGGCATGACCGCGCCGCATCACGGCGAGCTAAACGACTGGTGCCGGGCACGGCTTGCCGGATACAAGTGCCCGCGCAGCTACGATTTTGTCGAATCTGTCGGCCGGACGGCCATGGGCAAGGTGAACAAGCGCGCGCTGCGTGCGCCCTATTGGCCGACCGAACGGACGATCGGCTGAGGTTACGAACAAGCTTCAGGCAAGCTGCGCGAGAGTCCTTTTGAACAAGCGCAGCGCACCAAGCGTTCCAGCCCATCTCCTGTGCCGGATATGGCGCAGCGCCTGGCCCGCCAGCAACCGTCGAACCGGCTTGAGCAATGCACTGCGAGCCGAGCCATGACGTACCGCGGCGAATCTCGCGATCGTGTCAGCCAGTGGGGCGTCTGCCCGGGTCATTGCCGATCCCGCAGCGAACAATCCGCCCAGGAATTCTCTCTCCGCCGGATCAAGCGCAAAATCCGGCAAGTCATTGGCATGCTCGACGAACGCGTCCAGTTCGAGGAAACCTGCGTCCCACACGCCCTTGCGACAGGCAAAGGCGAAGCGAACCAGATGACCGCTCGCAGCGACACGATTCGGTCCAGCAGCAATCGGGACAAGCGCGAAACGCTTCACCTCTATCTCAGTCAGCGAGTTCGCCACGACTAGCTGGTTGTAAGCATCCCACTTGTCCCGCCGCTCGCTGGCCTCAAAGCGATCCTTTTCCGGACCTCGCAAGCCTTCGTGTTCGCGGACATGGAAGACTTCGACATCGACATGCAACGCGCGGAGCCGTTCAAGAGCGCGCAGCGCAAAATCCCAGTCCTGCGAGCGAAGCAGCGCAGGATCGAACGGGCCGATTTCGGCAAGACGGCTGCGGCGGAACAGGCAGGCTTGCAAGAGAAACCGATTGGTCAAAAGGTTGCGGTGGAACAGATCGCCAGACGTCCGGCTGAGCCAGGGCATCGGTTCCAACAGACGACCCTGCGGGGTGTCCCGAAAGCTGGCGGCGTTGCCGTAAGCCATCCCGGCATCGGCAGTGGTTTCCAGCGCCACCACCAGCCTTTCAAGCGCTCCCGGACAAGCAATGTCATCGTCGTCGCAAAGCCAGACATAGGGCGTGTTACAGTGCGCCAGCGCATTGTTGACGGCAGCCGATTTGCCCGAATTGGCCTGATAAAGATAGCTGACGTGCGGCCCGAAACTTCTCGCCGTTTCGCCGGTATCGTCGCTCGAACCGTCATCGCAAACGATTACCCGTTCCATAGTGACGCCCTGCGCCAATATGCTCTCGATCGCCTCGGCAAGCAGGGCAGCGCGGTTGTAGGTCGGAATGATGGCGGTGACGCAACCGATCGGTGCGGGCCGGGGTTCAGGCTGCATCAAACGCCATGCTTGCTGGGCTTAGAACGGAATGTCGTCGTCGAGATCGTCGCCCATGCCGCCGCGCGAGGAACCGCCGTCGCCCATGCCGCCGCCAGAGGAAGACGAGCCGCTGCTGGAATCCCAGTCATCGCCGGCCGAGGAACCGCGGCCCGAACCGCCGCCACCGCCGCCACCGCCGCCTCCTTCGCCGCGGCCATCGAGCATGGTCATCACCCCGCCCATGCCGCCAACCGAAACCTCGGTCGTGTAGCGATCGTTGCCCGACTGGTCCTGCCATTTGCGGGTGCGCAGCTGGCCTTCGATATAGACCTTGCTGCCCTTGCGCAGATAGCGCTCGGCGACACCGACCAGCCCGTCGGACTGGAGGACGACATTGTGCCAGTCGGTGCGTTCCTTGCGTTCGCCTGTTGCCCGATCCTTCCACGTTTCGCTGGTCGCGATGCGCAGGTTGGCGATGCGCCCACCGTTCTGGAACGACTTGATCTCGGGATCAGCGCCCAGATTGCCGATGAGCATGACTTTGTTAAGGCTGCCGGCCATGTATTTCCCTCTCGCGGATTAAAGCCCGAGCGCCACCGCGCTCCAGTATGTGATTCCCGCGAAGATGTAGGCTGCAGCCTGCCTGCCTCGCAACCGCCAAAACACGGTTATGCCCGAAGCGGACCTACAATCCCGCAGCGACAGCCAGCCAGTAAGTCAGGCCGGCGATGATGTAGGCCAATCCGAACAGGTAGGCCAACATGAACAAGGGCCATTTCCACCCATTCGTTTCGCGGCGCGCCACGGCAATGGTCGAGAGACACTGCGGCGCAAACACGAACCAGGCAAGGAACGAGAGCGCCATCGGCAGGGTCCACGTCGCCTTGAGCCGGTCGCCCAGAGCCAGGGCCTGCGCCGCCTCGTCGTCGCCTGCATCGACG
>JAURNJ010000283.1 GCA_030830245.1 Novosphingobium sp.
AGAGGAGCGGACCATCACCGTGACTTTCCCCGATGACTATCCGGCGGAAAACCTGAAGGGCAAGGAAGTCACCTTCGACGTGACCGTGAAGGCCGTGAAGATCGAAGGCGAAGCCAAGCTCGACGACGATTTCGCCAAGAACCTCGGGCTCGAAAGTCTTGAGCAGTTGCGCACCCTGATGCGCGGCCAGCTTGAGCAGGAAACCGCCGGGCTCACGCGCACCCAGATGAAGCGCGCCTTGCTCGACCAGCTTGCTGCCGGCCATGATTTCGAGGTGCCGCCTTCGATGGTTGATGCCGAGTTCGAGCAGATCTGGGCGCAGCTGGTGCAGGAAGCCGCCCGCGAGGAAGACCCCGAGGCCGCGCAGAAGGAAATCGAGGCCGAAAAGGACGACTATCGCAAGATTGCCGAGCGCCGCGTGCGCCTTGGCCTGCTGCTCTCCGAAATCGGTCAGGCCAACTCCGTGCAGGTTACGCAGCAGGAAATGCAGCAGCTCATGATGCAGGCCGCGCAGCAGTATCGCCCCGAGGATCGTGAGCGGTTCTTCCAGTTCGTCCAGTCCGATCCGATGATCGCCGCGCAGCTGCGCGCGCCGCTCTACGAGGACAAGGTCATCGATTTCCTGATCGAACAGGCCGAGGTGACCGAGCGCGAGGTGACCCGCGAGGAGCTTCAGGCCGCGATCGAGGCGGAAAGCGACGAGGCTTCCGCCAAGAAGGCCAAGAAGCCTGCCGCAAAGAAAGCCCCCGCGAAGAAGTCTGCCGACAGCGAGGAAAAGCCTGCGGCGAAGAAGACCGCTGAGCCCAAGGCCAAGCCTGCCGCAAAGCCTGCCGCGAAGAAGGAAGCTGCACCCAAGGCTGAAAAGCCCGCAGCGGCCAAGAAACCGGCTGCCGCCAAGCCTGCTGCCGCAGCGAAGAAGCCCGCAGCCAAGAAGCCCGCAGCCAAGAAGCCCGCCGCCGATTCATGATCGGCCGCTGGCTCACGGCGGAATCGTCCGGCGAGCCGAACGGCAAGGTAACCAGTTCCGACCGGCTCTGGCTGATCGTGGCGGCGCTTGCCTGGCTGGCAGCCGTCGCGACGATCCTGCCGCTGGGCTATGGGCGGGACAATGACACCTTCGAGATGCTGCGCACCTGGCAGCAAATGGTTCACGAAGGGGTTTACGTCCCCTCGCGCAAGCCGGGATTCCCGTTTGCCGAGTTCGCCATCGGTTTTGCCGCTTCACTGGGCGGCGCCTGGCTTTCGAACCTGCTGATCGCGTTTTTCGGCGCCGCGAGTGCGATCCTGGCCTACCGGCTCGCGCTGATGCTGGAGGTGGCGAGGCCGAAACTCGTCGCCGCGCTGTTCCTCGCCAACCCCTGGATCATGATCCAGTCCAGCACCTCGATGGACTACATGATCGCCTTTGCCTGCCTTCTGGGCGGCATGGTTGCGACGCTGCATGGCCGTCTGGTTTCCGGCGTGCTGCTGCTGGCCGTGTCGGTCGGCACACGCCTGCCTATGCTGTTCTACGCAGGTGTCTTCCTGTGGATGGCGGCGCGATCGAAGCGGGTGCCGGAGCTGCGCTTTGCCGAGGCCTTTGCGGCGCTGTTTTTCATATCCGGCCTGTTCTACCTGCCGGTGTGGATCGCCAGTTCGCTGCGTTTCGACTGGATCACGGCCTCCTGGATCGACGATCAGGGATTGGCGGGTCGTCTGGCCCGACTGATCGTGAAGCCCACGCGGCTGTTCGGCTTGTTGCCCAGCATTGCCGTGGCGGGACTGCTGGCGCTGCTGTGTTGGCGAGGCCGCCTTTCGCTGCCGTGGCGGACGAGTTTCGCCATGCGCTTGTCGCTCGCCATGTGCGCTGTCACCGTGGCAATATATGCGCGTTTGCCGACCGACATTTCCTACATGATCTTCATGATCCCGTTCCTTGGTGTGGCCTTGGTGGAGGCGGGCGCGGTTCCCGTCCTGCGCCTGCTTATCGCCGGTGGGCTGATCACTGCCGTGGTCGACATCGATCCGGTGAAAGTGGCATTCAGGGATGACGACTATTGCCGCGGGCTGGCGCTTCCGGCCCGTGTTTCGCCGCACTTCATCAAGGGCCCGGTCTTGGCCGAGATCACGGACCGGGAATACGTCGAGCCGTGTTTCAAACCGATCCTGCGGATCCCCTATGTAGAGTCCAACAAACCGCTGCCCTGAGGGTGGTTCGCCAATCGTCCACGCGGAATCAGGTTAATGCACTTGAACATCGCGACATGGCACGCGACATAGGCGGGCCAATCACACGAGGACTTCCATGATCGACCTGTTTGGGCGCAACGATGCGCAGGGCCAATTCACTACCGATCCCGTAACCGGCGCACTCGTGCCGGTTGTCGTCGAGCAGACCAGCCGCGGCGAGCGCAGCTTCGACATCTTCTCGCGCCTGCTACGTGAACGGATCGTTTTCGTCACCGGTCAGGTCGAGGATAACATGGCCTCGCTGATCGTGGCCCAGCTGCTTTTCCTCGAATCGGAAAATCCGTCGAAGGACATCTCGATGTACATCAACTCGCCGGGCGGGGTGGTGACGGCGGGCCTCGCGATCTACGACACCATGCAATATATCCGTCCGCGCGTTTCGACCGTGTGCATCGGCCAGGCGGCTTCGATGGGCAGCTTCCTTCTCGCGGCCGGTGAGCCGGGGATGCGCATTGCCCTGCCCAGCGCACGGATCATGGTTCACCAGCCTTCGGGCGGCGCGCGCGGCATGGCGTCGGACATCGAGATCCAGGCCAAGGAAATCCTGCGTATCCGCGCCCGCATGAACGATCTCTACGTCAAGTTCACAGGTCGCTCACTGGAAGAGATCGAACGGGCGCTTGACCGCGACACTTTCCTCGAGGCGGAAGAAGCCAAGGAATTCGGCCTTGTCGACAAGGTGTTCGAGAGCCGACCCGATGCCGAAAAGGCCGAGGGTGACGAGGCCAAGCCGAAGGGCAAGGACGACTGAGACTGTCAACTTTCAGTCTTGTGCAAGCATTGTCGCTCTATATGGCGGGATTGAAAATTGCGAATGGCCGGGTAATCTGGCCGAGTCGCCTCGTTCCGGGGCAGCAAACGAGAATGAGAAATTGAGCGGATCCGACGCCAAAAGCACCCTCTATTGCAGCTTCTGCGGCAAGTCGCAGCATGAGGTGCGCAAGCTGATTGCCGGCCCGACAGTGTTCATCTGCGATGAATGCGTCGAGTTGTGCAACGACATCATCCGCGAGGAAACCAAGGCCGGCATCAGCGGCAAGAAGGATGGCGGCGTTCCCAGCCCGCGCGATATCTGCGAGACGCTGAACGACTATGTCATCGGCCAGGACCGGGCCAAGCGCGTGCTTTCGGTCGCGGTGCACAATCACTACAAGCGCCTGAAGCACGGCGGCAAGGCAGGCGATGTCGAACTGTCGAAATCGAACATCCTGCTGATCGGGCCGACCGGTTCGGGCAAGACGCTGCTCGCCCAGACGCTGGCCAAGACCTTTGACGTGCCTTTCACCATGGCCGATGCGACGACGCTGACCGAGGCGGGCTATGTCGGAGAGGATGTGGAGAACATCATCCTCAAGCTGCTCCAGGCCTCCGATTACAACGTCGACAAGGCACAGCACGGCATCGTCTACATCGACGAGATCGACAAGATCAGCCGCAAGGCGGAAAACCCCTCGATCACCCGCGACGTTTCGGGCGAAGGCGTGCAGCAGGCACTCCTGAAGCTGATGGAGGGCACCACTGCCTCGGTTCCGCCGCAGGGCGGGCGCAAGCATCCGCAGCAGGAATTCCTCCAGGTCGACACGACCAATATCCTGTTCATCTGCGGCGGCGCGTTCTCGGGCCTCGAAAAGATCATCGGCGACCGTTTGCAGAAGCGA
>JAURNJ010000284.1 GCA_030830245.1 Novosphingobium sp.
AATACGTAGTCGCGCCCGTCGAGCGCCGCGCGTGCTCGCGCAGCCCCTGCCAGCAATACGGCGGCGCGCGGGCTTGCTCCGACGGCAAGATCAGGGCTGTCCCGCGTCGCGCGCACCAGCCGCACGACATATTGGGTCACTGCATCGGACAGGGTGACGCCGCGCACGGCCTGCGTCGCTGCATCGAGGCTCTGCGCGGTGGTGATGGCCTTGATGCCCAGTTCGGCTGGCGAAGGCAGGCCCCGGTTCTCGCCGAAGCGGGTGACGATGCGCGCCTCCTCCTCCTCGCTGGGATAGGGGATCAGCAGCTTGAACAGGAAGCGATCGAGCTGAGCCTCCGGCAGCGGATAGACGCCTTGGCTTTCGATCGGATTTTGCGTTGCCACCACCATGAAATGCGGCGGCAGGCCATGCGCCGTGCCGTCGAGCGTCACGCGCCTTTCCTGCATCGCCTCGAGCAGCGCTGCCTGCGTCTTGGGCGGGGTTCGGTTAACCTCGTCCGCAAGCAGCAGGTCGCAGAAGATCGCACCTCGCGTCAGGGTGAACTGGTTGGTCTGGAAATTGAACAGGTTGGAGCCGAGAATGTCGCCGGGCATCAGGTCCGGGGTGAACTGGATGCGCCCGAAATCGAGGCCGAGGCTGGCGGCGAAACATTGCGCGAGGAATGTCTTGGCCGTCCCCGGCGGGCCTTCGAGCAGCGTATGGCCGCGCGCCATCAGCGCAATCAGCAGGTGCTCGACGACTTCTTCCTGACCGACGATGGCCTTGGCGACCTCGCTGCGGATCGCGGCGGCCAGTGCTCCCACCTCTGCCAGGCTCATCCCGCCCGGCGCAGGGCTTTGCGTGTCGTTCATCGTTTCAGCTTCCTTTCGAGCGCATGTAACTCGCGCGCTGCATTGACGGCTTGGGGTACGCTCGACGCGCTGCGAAGGCGCGCGGTGATCTGAGAAAAGGGCGCGGCGCCCGGCGCGCGGGCGGCGAGCGAGCGGTCGATGGCGCGCTCTGCCTGTTCAGGCGTGGGCTGGCGGGCGAGGCCAAGCGCGCGGCTCAAGGTTGCCCGCGCACGGTCTGCATAGGGAAGGGTGACAAGGTGCAGCCGGCGGGTGCGGCGCACGAAGCCGGCGCTATTGGCGACCAGCGCCCGCTTGCCAAAGGCGATGGCGCGCGCGGTCTTGCGCGGCGGACCGAAGCGCAGGAAGGCGCGCCAGGCAATGACGATGGCGGCGAGCAGCAGGCACAACGTCGCCGCGAGGAAGGGCGGGGTAAAGGCAAGCGTGAGCAGGTTGCTGGTCCGCGCATGGCCATTCAACGTCAGGTCGAACATGACTGGCTGGTTGCGGCTTTCGTCCATCGCCGCGACCAGCGCCATTGCCAGCCTTGCATTCTCCTCGAGGGCCATGCCGTAGTTGTCGAGCAGGTCCGGCTCGGCGACGATCACCAGCGGCTGGAGCGCGCTGCCTGCGACACCCTGCCTGTTTCCAGCCTTTTGCGCCCAGCGTGACAGCATGCCGTAATCGTTGCCATCGTCGACGAAGCCCGCGAGCGTCTGGCCCCTGCCATCGTCAACCAGGGTGGCGAGGCCTCCCGACGCGATCGTCTGCACTGCCTTGGCTTCGGGCAGCGCACCTGCCGCGCCGAACCCGGACCATGAGCCCGAGCCGGGCATTATTCTCGCTTCGAGGTTGCCGATTGCCGGCAATTCCTGCGTCCAGTCGGCCACCTGCGTGCCGCCAAGCTGGACCCAACCATCCTTCGCCCCGTCGGGCCGGATCTCCGCCGGGATCGGCAGGGCCTGCCACTTGGGCAGGACCAGCAGCGTCGGCCCCGCAGTGCGACGCTGGCTGATGATCCTGCCGAGCTCTGCAGTATCGGCGTAATGCGGTGGAGTGAGCACGAGAATGCCGGGCGCATCGAACGCCTGTTCGCTGCGCGACAGGCTCACGGTCCGCCCCTGCGCCTCGATCAGGCGCGCGAATCCGGCAAAGCCGTTGAGGCCGTGTCCCGCCGCGTGGCCGCCGCCGTCGTTGGCGTTGCCGCCGCTCATCCCCGCGCCGATCATCCACAGCAGCGCGACGAACAGCGCCGCACCGCCCAAAACGAGCAGCAGCGCCGAACGCAGGGTGAAGGGATTGGCGTTCATCCCGGCAGCTCGGCGAGGGCAAACTCGGCGTAAGCGCCGCGAGCCGCGCTCCAGTCCGCCTCGTCCAGTCTGCGCAGGGCAAACAGGCTGCGCTCGACCCGCTGGGCAATCACGCCGAAGGCGGATCGCGCGCGCTCGGGCAGGCGGGGGAACGAGGCAATCTCGCGCGCGGTGCTGGCAGGCAGCAGCCAGTCGGGCCGCGCCGCGGCAATATCGGCAACGCTGCGCCGAAGGAGCAGGTGGACCGCTTCGTCGAAACGGCCTTCGCGCGCCAGCCGGTCGGCATCGGCGAGCAGCGCCTCGGCGGCCTGGCGATCCGGCGTCCACTCCTCCTCGGGCAGGGCAGGCGGACGCGTGCGCCAGCGTTCGACCAGCGGCGCGAGCAGGAACCAGAGGATAACCAGCGCCAGCACAACGGCCAGCACGATCAGCACATTTTGCAGTGTCGGCCATGACATGCCGAGGGCGCGGCCCACTGGCTCGAGCAGGTTTTCCAGCCATTCGCCGAACCGCTCCAGCCAGTCCGGCGTTTCGGGCGGGGGCTTGGGTTTGACCGGGGCGAACTGGATGTCGCCCGCCTCGCGCAGCTGGCGCCAGGCCTCGCTGGTCGACACTGCCGCCGGAGCGCTCACCCGCGCGGCCGCGCCTGCCGGTAGGTGCCGAGAATCCGCACGGCATCGCAGTGGAAGCCGAGTTCGGCCATCGCCCGGTCGAAGGGCGGATCGCCCGGCGCCACCTCGATGTCGCAGTAGAAGGTCGTGGCGGCAAAGCTTGCGCCCTTCTGGTAGCTCTCCAGCTTGGTCATGTTGACGCCGTTGGTGGCAAACCCGCCAAGCGCCTTGTAGAGCGCGGCGGGCTGGTTCTTCACCTCAAACACGAAAGTCGTCATCACCGGTTGGCCTTCGAGTACTGCCGGATCGAGCGGCTCCTGCGCCAGAACGACAAAACGGGTAGTGTTGTCTGCCGAATCCTCGACGCCCTCTTCGACAATCTTGAGGCCGTATAGTTCGGCGGCGATGCTCGGCGCGATGGCGCAGGCCTGGGTATCGCCCTGTTCCTTCACATAGGCTGCCGCACCGGCGGTGTCGGGATAGGCCATGGGCACGATGCCGCGCTCACGCAGGTAGCGCCGCGTCTGGCCCAGCGCCTGCGGATGGCTATAGGCAGCGGCGAACGGGCCGTCGCCCAGCGCCATGACGGTGTGGCCGATTGGCAGGAAGTATTCCCCTACAATCGAGAGCCCGCTTTCGGGGAGCAGGAAATGAATGTCGGCAACGCGCCCGTGCTGCGAATTCTCGATGGGGATGATCGCGCGCGAGGCGGTGCCCTCCTTCACGGCGTCGAGCGCATCCTCGAAGCTGAAGCATGGCAGGGGCAGGCATTGCGGATCGTATTCGAGCGCGGCGCGATGACCGTTGCAGCCCGGCGCACCCTGAAAGGATATGGCGCGTTCGGGTGCCTGGGCCGCAGCTTCGGTCATCTGCCTGACCAGGGCCAGGGCGGGTTCGGGATAGGAATGCATGGATGGTGCGATTAAGACGCAAACCCAACAACCGCAATGGCTCTTGCGCTCGCCATCGCGCCTTACTAGAGCGGCGCGCAAGACCGCTTTGCAGCATCACCCACGGGGCAGCTTCGAATGGAAGACCGTTTCAATACCATCGCCGGATGGGCACTTTTCGCCGGTATAGTCGGCCTAGGGCTCGGCAGCCTGAGCTCGCACTATTTCAAGGCCGACAAACCGCATCGCCCGCATTACCTGGGTTATGTGATCGAGGGTGTCGAAGCGGAAGGCGGCGAGGATAGCGGTCCGCCGCTAGCTACCCTGCTTGCCTCTGCGGATGTTGCGAAGGGCGAGGCGGTGTTTGCCAAGTGCACGTCGTGCCACACGATCAACGCGGGCGGAGCCCCGGGTATCGGCCCGAACCTGCACGGGGTGATGGGTACGGCAATCGGCGCCCATGCCCCTGGATTTGCCTATTCCGAGGCACTCAAGAGCCACGGCGGCAACTGGACCTGGGAAAACATGGACGCCTGGCTCAAGAGCCCCAAGGCGTTCGCCAGTGGCACCAAGATGACCTTCGCCGGGCTTGGCAAGGCAGAGGATCGCGCAGCGCTGTTGCTTTATCTGAACAGCCAGGGTTCAAACCTGCCGCTTCCGGCCGCGCCTGCTGCTGAGGCGGCACCTGCGGCAGATGCCGCGGCTCCTGCCGCTGAGGGAGCAGCCGCTCCGGCAGCCGAGGGCGCCGCCCCTGCGGATGCTGCGGCAAAGGCTCCGGCAGCCGCGCCCGCGCCCTGAAGCGCGACAAAGCCGGGTTATTCCGAGGGCGGGGCTGCGGCTCCGCCCTTTTGCGTTTCAGCTGCCCTTGAACCCCTTGGCGATCACGTACCACTCAGACGAATCCTTGCGACTCGCCGGGGGTTTGGCGTGCTTGACGCTCGCGAAGTGCGATTTGAGCAGGGCCAGCAGGTCTTTGTCCGTGCCGCCTGCCAGCACCTTGGCGACGAAGGCGCCGCCCGGCGCAAGGGTGCGAATCGCAAAGTCCGCCGCTGTCTCGACCAGCGCCATGGTCCGCAGGTGATCGGTCTGCTTGTGGCCTACGGTGTTGGCGGCCATGTCCGAGAGGACCAGATCGGGCGGGCCGTCGAGCGCCGCCATGATCGCTTCGGGGGCTTCCTCGGCAAGGAAATCCATCTGGAACACGGTTACACCCTCGATCGGGTCGGTCGGCAGCAGGTCAATGCCGACCACGCTTGCGCCGGGGCAGCGTTCGCGCATAACCTGGCTCCAGCCACCTGGCGCTATGCCGAGATCGACCGCGCGCTTCACGCCCTTCAACAGGCCGAATCGTTCGTCCAGTTCGGCCAATTTGTAAGCGGCGCGGCTGCGATAGCCGTCCGCCTTCGCCTGCTTGACGTATGTATCGTTGAGCTGGCGTGCCAACCAGCGGTTCGAACTGGTGCTGCGCCGCCGTGCGGTCTTGACCCGCTCGCGACCTCCTGAACCGCCCCGGGTCATCGCGCGGCGACAGCGGGAAGCCGCTGGCCACCCTCTGCATGTGATGCGATCAGGCTGCGCAGGATGCCCTCGCGAATGCCGCGGTCGGCCACGCCGAGCTGATCGGCAGGCCACAGGTCGAGGATCGCCTCGAGTATGGCGCAGCCTGCCACGACAAGATCGGCGCGCTCCCGCCCGATGCAGGGAACCTCGCGCCGCTCCTCGATCGACAGCGACGACAACCGCTCGCTGATCGCGCGCATCGATTGGGCAGGCACGATAAGCCCGTCGACCGCGCGCCGGTCGTACGATGGCAATTCGAGGTGAAGGCTCGCCAAGGTAGTTACCGTGCCGCTGGTGCCCAGCAGGCGCAGCGGCCCAGGCGCACCGGCATTGGCCCGGTAGTCAGATGTGCGTTGCGCGAAACCAGCGAGGCTCTCTGCCAGGATTCGCCGCATCTCGGCGTAGCGCGCGACTCGCGCATTCGCTCCCGGCTGCTCGTCGCCGCAATGTTCGCTGAGCGAGACGACGCCCCAGGGCACGCTCTGCCAGTCGAGGATGCGCGGCGCGGCCCCTGTGCTTTCGATCAGCACGAGCTCGGTAGAGCCGCCGCCGATGTCGAAGATCATCGCCGGGCCAAGCCCCGGTTCGAGCAGGACATGGCAGCCAAGCACTGCGAGCTGGGCTTCCTCCTGCGCGCTGATTATATCGAGGACGATGCCGGTTTCATCGCGAACCCGGCCGATGAATTCCTGCCCGTTCTCCGCCCGGCGACAGGCTTCGGTGGCGACAGAGCGGGCAAGTGTTACCCGGCGGCGGCGCAATTTGTCGGCGCAGATGCGCAGCGCGCCAAGCGTGCGGTCCATCGCCTCGTCGCTCAGCCTGCCGGTCTGCGCCAGTCCCTCGCCAAGCCGCACGACCCGGCTGAACGCATCAATGATGGTGAAGGCGTCGTCGCTGGGCTTGGCGATGAGCAGGCGGCAATTGTTGGTGCCGAGATCGAGCGCGGCATAGGCGCCGCGAAACATGTGAGGCCGATCCGGGAGGGTTGGTGCCAGCAGCGTGGGAGCCGACGGCTCGGCCACGCGCGCTGCTGGCTGGATGCGGGGCTGCCCCTTGCTGTCAGTGCCGGCCTTGCGAGACCTCTGTCGCCGATTGCGGCGCTTGGATCCGCGCTTGCCCGAGGGCTGCGCTGGTGCGACCGGCGGACTTTTCTCCGCCATGTGAATTGAAACTCGTTATCTGCTTCCCGCCGGGATCGGCGGGCACCTGGCGCAGATGCTAGCGGGCAACCGCGAACGGAGCAAGGGTGCCGGCTTGACGGGGAGGGTGGCTCCTCCTAAAGCGCGCGCCTTACCGCGATTGCCCCGTCGTCTAATGGTAAGACTACGGACTCTGACTCCGTCTATCGAGGTTCGAATCCTCGCGGGGCATCCATTTCCCGGCTTTCGGTAGCAAGCGCAGAATGTCGCTTGCCGGGACTGGTCGTCGGCTTACCCCGGCATCCGTTCATGGCGCGGCATATCATCGCCGATCTCGTGGAACGGCTGCATGTCGCACGTGAAGATCGCCGCCTGAGGTCCGCCGAACTGCGATGGGTCGTCCATCCCACCGACCTTGACGACCAGCACAGGAAAACCGGGAACGCGCGTTACCAGGTGCGTGCCGCAGTCAGGGCAGAACTCGCGCGTCACCGGGCGTTCGATGTCATCGCGGGTGAAACCCTTGGCCTCGCCCCTGGTATAGGTGAAACCGTCTGCCGGCATCATCATGAAGAAGTTCGGGCCGCCGCCGGTGATATACTGGCATTCGCGGCAATGGCACTGAGCGCGCATGGCCGGTTCGCCCTCGGCGCGGTAGCGCACCCGCTTGCAATAGCACCCACCTTCGAATTCCATCGTGCTCACCCTTCAATGTTGCGCATGGATGCGCGCGCGGGCAGTCTAGGCAGAGCAAGCGACAAGAGGGAAGAGGCAATGCACGATCTGGTCATCAGGCATGGCGAGTTGGTCGATGGAACCGGCGCGCCGCCCTACCTCGCTGACATCGCGATCGATGGCGGGCTGATCTCATCGGTCGGGCAGGTTGCCGGTCGGGGCCGTGAGGAGATCGATGCGACCGGAAAGCTGGTCACGCCTGGCTTCGTCGACCTGCATACCCATTACGATGCCCAGGCCATGTGGGACCCGGTACTGGCGCCGACTGCCTGGCATGGCGTCACCAGCGTGGTCATCTCCAACTGCTCGGTCGGGTTCGCTCCGTTGCGCCGCGATGATCGGGGCTTTCCGCTGCGTGTGCTGGAAGCGATCGAGGAAATCCCGGTCGAAGTGATGGAAGCGGGGATCGAGTGGGATTGGGAGAGCTTTCCCGAGTTTCTCGATGCGTTGGCTCGCCGCCGGCATACGCTGGACATCGCCACGCAAGTCACCCACGTCGCTCTGCGTGCCTATGCGATGGGCGCGCGCGGCGAGGCAGACGAACCCGCAAACGATGCAGACATGGCCGAGATGGCCCGGCTTGCGGAAGAAGCCCTGCGCGCGGGAGCGATGGGCATCAGCGCGTCGCGCACAAAGTTCCACCGCTTCCCCGATGGCGGCATCGTTCCCGGCACCTATGGCAACGAACACGAGCTGATCGGACTGGCTGATGCATTGGGCCGGGTCGGCGGCGGGCAGGTGATGCAGTATCTCGGCAACCCGTTCGATCTCGACCACGACCTGCCCTTCACCCGCGAGTTGGCGCGCCATGCGAAAAGTCCGGTGCATTTCATCATGAGCGATACCGAATGGCAACGGCGGCTCCATTTCGCTTCGGCCATGCGCGACGAGGAGGGTCTCGAGGTTTACGCCCATGTCCCGCCGCGCGGGGTTGGCTCGATCGGCCACTGGCGGGCGACCGAACATCCGTTCCGCAACACGGCGGCGGTCAGGGCCATCGCACACATGCCCTGGCCGGAACGGCTGGAGCGCCTGCGCGATCCGGCACTGCGGGCCGAGGCGATTGTCCAGGCCGCCGCAGATCCCGACAGCTTCTTCCGGTCCTTCACGTTCGACCGGCTGTTCGAGCTGACCGACGACTTCGACTACGAGCCCGACCCCGCGACCAAGAGCCTTGCCGCACTGGCGGCGGCGAGCGGCGAAGATCCCTATGGACTCGCCTGGGACATCATGACGGCCAGGGATGGCACCGGCATGATCTGGGGGCCGCTGACCAATTACAAGGCAGGCGACCTTTCCACCGTTCGCGAGCTGCTGCAGCATCCGCTGACGCTCACCAGCCTGTCAGACGGCGGCGCGCATTCCACGCGCATCTGCGACAGCGCGGGCACGACCTTCATGCTTGCCCACTGGTGCCGCGACCGCAAGCGCGGGCCGACCCTGCCCATCGAGCAGGTAGTGCGCTGGCTCAGCCGCGACACCGCCTTCGCCTACGGCATGAGGGACCGGGGCGTGCTCGCGCCGGGCTACCTCGCCGATCTCAACGTAATCGATTTCGACCGGCTCAAGCTGCACGCGCCCTACCTCGCGAACGACTTTCCCGGCGGTGCGCATCGCCTGTTGCAGCGCGCGGAGGGCTATGAAGCGACGATCAAGCGCGGGGTTGTCACTTTCCGCAATGGCGAGCATTGCGGCGTCTATCCGGGCAGGGTAGTGCGCGGACCGCAGGCTGCGCGTGTGCCAGTCGAATCAACACATAATTGAGGGAGAGGAACGCTGGACAGGAACCGGAAGCTCGAGGGCAGGCGCATCATCGTCACAGGTGCGGCATCGGGAATGGGCGCAGCAACCGCACGCCTCTTTGCAGAGCATGGCGCCAGGCTGACGCTGTTCGACATGAACGAGGCAGCGCTCAAGGCCGTCGCCGACGAGACTGGCGGCACTGCCGTCGCGATCAACCTTGCCGAAGGTCCGGCAGTCAACGAGGCAGTCAACGCGGCGGCGAGCGCGATGGGCGGGCTCGACGGGATCGTCAATGCTGCTGGC
>JAURNJ010000285.1 GCA_030830245.1 Novosphingobium sp.
AGCTGAAACAGGAACTGCGCCGCCAGCGCGAGGCCGGAATCGCCGTGTTGCGAGAGGCGATCGAGCAGGACTGACGGAGCTTTTTTGGGGGAGGGGGTCGATGCACCGGCAATTGTATGGGTCCAGCCGGACCATCCGGGGGCTATTGTATGCCCTTTCGCTCGCCATCGCCCTTACCTTGAGCCCGATTCCCGGCGCGCGCGCTGCGGAGGCGGAGATGGTCACCCAGACCATCACGCTGGTCGACGAAACGCGCCCGGTGAAGGCTTCGATGGGTTTTGCCGGGTCGCCCGAGCGCCGCATTGACGTGATGATCTGGCGGCCCGAAGGACAGAAGCGGCCTTTGCCGCTCATCATCTACAGCCACGGCACCTTCGGCCATGCCAACAATGCCAAGTATCTGGTCAAGGCGCTGGTCGATGCCGGTTATGTGGTTGCAGCGCCGGACTATCCGCTGACTTCGCGCAGGGCCTATACGTGGATAACCTTCGCCGATGTGTCGGACCTGTCCGAGCAGGTGCGCGATCTGGGTTTCATCATCACCTCGCTTACCGGGGATGCCAATCTCGGTAAGCTGATCGATCCAGCTCGGATCGGCACGACCGGGCACTCGCTGGGCGCAGTCACCAGCTATTTCGGTTCGTTCTCGGCGCGCCTGCGCGATCCCCGGATCAAGGCGACCGCTCCGATTGCGGCGGGCGACCCGGTCCAGTCCGCGCTCGATACCCCGATGGGCATGGCAGGGGCCGGATACTGGCCCGGCTCCGTGCCAGTGCTGTTCCTCTCGGCCGAGCACGACGTTTTCACAGCGCTGACCGGGCCGCCGCATGTCGCCCTGTCGCGCGTTGCGCCGCCCAAACACGAGGTCATGGTCAAGGGCGGCGTCCACGTGTGGTTTACCGATCCGCGTGAGCAGGCCGGTCCGGGCAAGAACCCCGATTGCTTGTTCTTCGAAGAGCACCTGCCGCAGATGACACTACCGATGTGCCAGATGCGCTACAGCCTGATCGACCCGGAGAAGCAGAGAGCCATCGCGCGCACGGCCCTGGTCGCCTTCTTCGATGCCTATCTGAAGGGCGACAAGGCGGGACGGGCCAAGCTGGGAGCGATCAGCGCGACATTTCCCGAAGCGGAACTGAAATCGTCGGACTGACGGTCAGGTATCCATCATCCACAGCAACGCGCGAGACAGCGCGAAGGTCGTGAGGAACAGCGGCCAGGACCAGTATAGGTTCACGTCGAGCATTTCGGCTCGCTCGATAGCGAATACGCCGCTGCGCGTCCCGGCGCTGTAAAGCAGGGCGGAAATCAGCAACGTCATCGCGGTGCCCGGAATGAGCGCCTTGATCGTCGGCATCGTCAGGTATCCCTGATTTTTCGTCCCGGTTCCCCAACCGGTTGCGATCGATGGTGTCTCCGCTGCCGATGGTATCGCTGGTAAGGTTTCGTAAACACTTTTGGAAATGGTTGCCGGATCGTTCGACTTAGCATTCGTAACAATACCAATAACTTGTTTATTCCGGCCTGGTCCAGATCCACGGCCCGAAAATGACCAGGACTGCCACTGAAATCAGGAAGAACGGTGCGCCGACCGTCACGAAAGTGAAGATCACGCCAACGCTCATGCCGATGATCGCGGCGAACTTCGCGCGGCGACCGATTGCCCCGCGATCGCGCCAGTCGCGGAGCGAGGGACCGTAGACCGGATGCTGGTACAGTCGATCGGCCCATTCCGGGTTGCTGCGCGCGAAGAAAAACGCCGCGACGATCAAGAAAGGCACGGTCGGCAGGATCGGCAGGGCAATGCCGATCAGGCCAAGGCCCAGGAACAGCAGTCCGAAAGCGAGAAATATCGGGCGCTTCATCGCCCTTGCTCGCCGCGTTCAGTCTGCCGCATAGCGCGCCGCCGTCTCCCGGATCAGCGCGATCATGTTGGGCACGCCCTGGGTGCGATTGGAGGAGAGCTGGTTCTTGAGGCCGAACGGCTCCAGCGCGGCGGCAATGTCGGTTTCGGCGATTTCCCGCGCTGGGCGGTCTTGGACGACTGACAGCACCAGCGCGACGATGCCCTTGGTGATCCCGGCATTGCTGTCGGCGAGGAAGTGAAGGCGGCCATCATCGAGCGTGGTCGGATAAACCCAGACGCTCGCTGAGCAGCCACGCACCTTGGTGGCATCGGTTTTCAGCGCGTCGGGCATTGGATCGAGCTCGCGCCCGAGATCGACCAGCATCGTATAGCGGTCGTCACCTTCAAGGAACTCGTATTCTTCACGGATATCGTCAAGCGTGCGCATCGTCGGCGATGTAAGCCAAACAAGCTCAAGCACAAGAGCCGCAGTCGCAACACGTGCTTAACGCGATCGTAACCATGCCATGGGTATTTCTGCCTGCTCATAGCCGTTGGGAGACAAGGCATGTTCAAGCTTGCTCGTGGCATTGCGCGCCACAAGATTGGTTTCATTGCAGTCATCGCCTTCGCCGTCGTCATGTTCTCTGGCGGCGAGGAACAGCAGGCCAAGCCTTCGAGCCCGTGGGCCAAGGGTGCTTCGGTCCAGGTTGCGACATCCAGCGCTGCCGCTGACGATTCGATCACCGGTAAGATTGGCCAATATGCCAATACGGCGGGCGAATACGCCGCAGAGAAATTCCTCGGCGACAAGGATCTCAACCCGGTCAAGATGGGTGAAGATACTGTTGGACGCTTCGAGGATGCGAACGCCGCTTTTGCCAAGGCCAACGGCAACGAGCAGTAAACCCTCTTGAGGGCGAGGAATGCAGGTTTCTGGCCGGAATGCCCAAGAGGTGTTCCGGCCTTTCCCTTTTTGTGGAATGCCGAAGTTGCCACGACAAGGTCGTTTATCGCTGATTAGGGAATAACTCGTAAGACGTGGACCATGGGCAAGGTTTGTTGACGCTTCTTCGCCCACGTCGCGGTAAGAACAGGGCAGCATGCGCGATTTCGGTTTCTGGGTGCGGATCATCGCCATCAGCCAGCTGGGTTTCCTGGTACTGGCCAACTATGGCGATGGCTGGCTGGCGCCCGACAACCCGATCCTGGTGCGTGGCGGCGAACCGGTTGCGCCCAAACCCCTGAGCCAGATCGTCGAGGAATCCCGTCCTAAGGATGCGGCCCGGATTATTGCCCAGGCTGGTATGCGCGATCCAGCTCTTGGCCGGGCTTCCGGGTGGGGCGGCGGCGACGAGCCTGCGGCGAACTGGAACGAGCCGGACACGGATTCGGCAGTGGACGAATTCAGCGCATTCGACCCCAATGCCAAAGCGGACGACGAAACCGACTGGGGCAAGTCGACCGACTAGCGCGGATCGCACGCGTCATTATCGCTTGCGATTTGGCCTAGTCGGGCCTATATCGCGCCCCATACCGACATTGTCATGGCAAAGTCAGGTGCTGGCGCCTCCGGGGGCCGGCGCAAAACCTGCTTTCCCTGTTCAGGTGGCATCGAGGAACTGGAATTGGCCGATCTGGCGCGCATTATCGAAGTTGTCGAGCCCGAGGTAAACGCCCTCGGCTTCGATCTCGTGCGCGTCAAGATCATGGGCGCGGAGGCCGGCGACGGCGAAAAGGCGCTGCAGATCATGGCCGAGGATCCGGCGACCGGACAGCTTGTGCTCGACGAGTGCGCCGCGATTTCGCGCCGCGTGTCAGACCGGATCGACGCTCTCGAAGAAGCGGGCGTGATATTGATCGACGAGGCTTATCGCCTCGAAGTGTCCTCGCCGGGCATTGACCGCCCGCTGACCCGGCCCAAGGATTTTGCCGCTTGGTCCGGGCACGAGGCCAAGCTCACGCTGAGCGAGGCTGTGGACGGCAACCGCAAGGCATTGAAGGGCGATCTGGCAGGTATCGAAGGCGATACGGTGCTGTTCGACGATGCCAAGTCGGGCCGCCTTGCGATTCCGCTTGCCCACATCCATTCCGCTCGGCTGGTCCTGACCGACAAGCTGATCGCTGCAACCCGTCCAATTGATATGACAGGCGTCGAAGACGTCCTCGAAGAACAGGAAGACTGAACCCATGGCCAGTGCGATTTCCGCCAACCGCGCCGAACTCCTTGCCATCGCGACCTCGGTGGCGACCGAGAAGATGATCGACAAGTCGATCGTCATCGAAGCTATGGAAGAGGCGATCCAGAAGTCTGCGCGCAATCGCTATGGCGCGGAAAACGACATTCGCGCCAAGCTCGATCCCAAGACCGGCGACCTGCGGCTGTGGCGCGTGGTCGAGGTGGTCGAAGAGGTTGAGGACTACTTCAAGCAGGTTGACCTGAAGCAGGCCGAAAAGCTGCAGCCTGGCGCCAAGGTGGGCGATTTCATCGTCGATCCGCTGCCTCCGGTCGATCTCGGGCGCATCGATGCGCAGTCTGCCAAGCAGGTCATTTTCCAGAAGGTTCGCGATGCTGAGCGGGAGCGCCAGTACGAGGAATTCAAGGACCGCGCGGGCGAAGTCATCACCGGCGTCATCAAGTCGGTCGAGTTCGGCCACGTCATCGTCGATCTCGGCCGCGCCGAGGGCGTGATCCGCCGCGACCAGCAGATCCCGCGCGAAGCCGCCCGCGTCGGTGAGCGGGTGCGCGCGTGGATCATGAAGGTGGAACGGCAGAACCGTGGACCGCAGATCTTCCTCAGCCGCGCCCATCCCGAATTCATGAAGAAGCTGTTCGCGCAGGAAGTGCCCGAAATCTACGACGGCATCATCGAGATCAAGGCCGCCGCGCGCGATCCCGGCAGCCGCGCCAAGATCGGCGTGATCAGCCGCGACAGCTCCATCGATCCGGTCGGCGCCTGCGTCGGCATGAAGGGCAGCCGTGTGCAGGCCGTCGTGCAGGAACTGCAGGGCGAGAAGATCGACATCATCCCCTGGAGCGAGGACACCGCGACCTTTATCGTCAACGCGCTCCAGCCCGCGACCGTAAGCCGCGTCGTCATCGACGAAGAGGAAAGCCGCATCGAAGTGGTGGTGCCGGACGACCAGCTCTCGCTGGCCATCGGTCGGCGCGGCCAGAACGTGCGGCTGGCCAGCCAGCTGACCGGCTCGCAGATTGACATCATGACCGAGCAGGAAGCCTTGGAAAAGCGCCAGCGCGAATTCGCCGAGCGCTCGAAAATGTTCGAGGACGAACTGGACGTCGACGAGACGCTTTCGCAGCTGCTGGTGGCCGAGGGCTTCACCGATCTGGAAGAAGTCGCCTACATCGGCATGGACGAGCTGGCTTCGATCGAGGGTTTCGACGAGGAACTCGCCGAAGAACTGCAGAGCCGCGCTGGCGAGGCGCTCGAACGGCGCGATGCCGCCTATTGCGAGGAGCGTCGCGCGCTCGGCGTCGAGGACGGTCTTGCCGAAATTCCGCACCTTACCGAGGCGATGCTGGTCACGCTTGGCAAGGCAGGGATCAAGACGCTCGACGATCTGGCCGACCTTGCCACCGACGAGCTGATCGCCAAGAAGCGCGCCGAACCGCGCCGCCGCGAAGGCTCAACCCCGGCGGCCCCGCGCCGCCCCATGCGCGAGGAAGACAAGGGCGGCGTACTCGGCGAATATGGCCTGTCCGAAGAGCAGGGCAACGAGATCATCATGGCTGCGCGTGCGCACTGGTTCGACGACGAGCCGGGTGCGTCCGACAATGGGGAGGCCGCCGATGCGGACACTTCCCAATGAGCGCCTGAGGCCATCCAACAGCGACGGCGGACCGGAGAGGAAGTGCATCCTTTCCGGTGATACGGCACCGCGCGAGGCGCTGGTGCGCCTCGCCGTTTCGCCTGAAGGGGCAGTCCTGCCTGACGTGCTCGCCAGGGCGCCGGGGCGCGGTGCGTGGATCGGCGTGGGGTGTACCGAACTTGAGAAGGCGCTCGCCAACGGCAAGCTCAAGGGCGCTTTGGCGCGAGCTTTCAAGGGCGCGTCGCTCACGATTCCGGACGATTTGCCGGAACTGATCGAGGCTGCGCTGCTTCGTGCCGTTACCGATCGGCTGGGGCTGGAAATGCGCGCGGGCAATCTTATTACAGGCTCTGACCGGATCGCCGAACAGGCGCGTGCCGGGCGGGTTTGCTGGCTTGGCCATGCCAGCGATGCGAGCCCGGACGGCAGCCGCAAGCTCGATCAGGCGTGGCGCGTCGGCGAGGATGCGGAGGGCAGCGGCATGGGCGGTATGCGCTTGCCACTGGACCGGGCGAGGCTGTCTGTGGCATTGGGCCGCGACAATGTCGTCCACATGGCGCTGACCGACGCTGCGGCGGCTGATCGTGTTGCTTCGCTGATCGCGCGCCTCTTGCGTTTTTCCGGTATGGCGGAAACGAGTGATGCCGATTTTGGCAGTCCTGCCGGCGCCGCCATGGCGTCGCCGGCGGCTGCGACGACCATGACCCGCCCCGAGCGGGCAGATACGAATTGAGACCGAAGGGCAAACTGGACCTATGAGCGAGACCGAAAACAAACCGACACTTGGCCGCAAGCCGCTTGGGCTGAAAAAGTCGGTCGAAGCCGGTGAGGTCAAGCAGACCTTCAGCCATGGCCGCACCAACAAGGTCGTGGTCGAGGTAAAGCGCCGCAAGATTCTCAAGCCCG
>JAURNJ010000286.1 GCA_030830245.1 Novosphingobium sp.
CCGGTCGCAGCAAAGCGCGCATGTTCACGCGCGACAAGGTTTCGACCTGGTCGCGCCCTCAGTACCATGGCGCTCACCTCGCCTTGTGGATCGTGATTCCCGGCTTGCTGGGATGGCTGGTGTGGAGCGCGATCGCCCCTGGTCTGGTCGATGCGGCGCTGATGACAATGCCGATCGCGCAGCAGCTTCCAGTCGCCGAATTCGAGCGCGCCTCCGTTCTGGCGGAAGCCCATGCACTTGCCGCCAATCCGGATGCGGGATCTTTCTACCCGCTGGCGAAGGAACTTGCCGGGCCTGTCAGCGAGCTCAGCACACGCTACGACATGATCGGCGCGATTCTCGTGGCAGTGCTTGCCTTTGCCGGTGGCGCCTGGGGCTTTTCGCGGCTGCGCGCGGACTATCCGGCGCGAACCCAGGTAGAACGCGCGATCATGTTGCTCCTGCTGCTGGCTTCGCTGGTAGCGATCCTGACGACCTTCGGTATTGTCGCTTCGCTGGTTTACGAGACCGGCCTGTTCTTCAGCAAGGTTTCCCCGGTCGATTTCCTTACCGGAACGCACTGGAGCCCCGGCGCTGCGGTGGGTGACGACATCGGGGACAGCTTCGGAGCGATCCCGTTGTTCTGGGGCACGCTCTATATCGGCGCCGTCATCGCAATGATCGTGGCGATTCCGCTGGGTCTGATGAGCGCGATATACCTCACGCAATATGCATCAGCTCGGGCGAGGCGCTGGATCAAGCCGATTCTGGAGATTCTCGCCGGCGTGCCGACGGTGGTTTATGGCTATTTCGCCGCCCTCACGGTCGCTCCGTTCGTTCGCGACGTTGCCGCTGCGCTGGGCCGCGACAATCCCTCGACCGAAAGCGCGCTCGCGGCAGGCCTTGTCATGGGCGTGATGATAATACCCTTCGTCTCCTCGATGGCCGACGATTCGATTGCCGCCGTGCCCAGCGCCATGGCCGACGGATCGCTGGCGATGGGTGCGACCAAATCCGAAACGATCAAGCGCGTGCTGATTCCCGCCGCGCTTCCCGGCATTGTCGCGGGCGTGATGCTGGCGGTAAGCCGCGCCATCGGCGAGACCATGATCGTCGTCATGGCCGCGGGCGCGGCGGCAAACCTGTCGCTCGATCCGCTCGAGAGCATGACCACCGTCACCTTCCAGATCGTGCAACTGCTCACCGGGGACCAGGAATTCGACAGCCCCAAGACCCTGTCAGCCTTCGCCCTCGGCCTGGTCCTGTTCATTGTTACGCTGGTGCTCAACATCGTCGCACTGCGCGTGGTCAAGCGATTTCGGGAAGCCTATGACTGATCCCGCACTCCTCGCCCGCATGGAAAAGCGTCTGGCGCAGCGTCATGCCGCCGAACGCCGGTTTCGCCTGGCCGGGCTGGCCGCAATCGTGCTGTCGTTGGCTTTCCTTGCCCTGCTGCTGGTCATCATGCTCAAGAACGGGCTGACCGGAATAGACTGGCAGTTTCTCACCTCGTCCGATTCGACCGAGCCTGCCAATGCCGGGGTCTGGGGCGCGCTCAAGGGATCGTTGTGGACGATGCTGGTCACGCTGGCGCTGTCGTTTCCGCTGGGCGTCCTGGCGGCGATCTTCCTTGAGGAATTCGCCCCGCGCAATCGCTGGGTGGAGATCGTCGAGGTTTCGATCAACAACCTTGCCGCCGTGCCCTCGATCATCTTCGGCCTGCTGGGCCTCGCGGTGTTCATCAACACGCTCAACATGCCGCGCAGCTCTCCGCTGGTCGGCGGCCTCACCCTCGCACTCATGACCATGCCGGTGATCGTAATCGCCTCGCGCAACGCAATAAAAGCGGTTCCCCCCTCGATCCGCGACGCGGCGCTCGCCATCGGCGCCAGCCCGGTGCAGGCCGTGTTCCAGCATATCGTGCCCTTGGCGATGCCCGGCATCATGACCGGCACGATCATCGGCATGGCGCGCGCGCTTGGTGAGACCGCGCCGCTGCTGATGATCGGGATGCGCGCCTTCGTTGCCACCCCTCCCGAAGGTATCACCGACCCATCCAGCGTGCTGCCCATGCAAATCTTCCTGTGGTCGGACGAAATCGACCTTGGCTTTGTCCAGAAAACATCGGCAGCAATCATCGTGCTGCTCGTGTTCCTGCTGGCGATGAACGGGCTCGCCATCTATCTGCGCAACAGGTTCGAGGTGAAGTGGTAAAGCAATGGCAGGCCAGACCAAACTGACGGCGCGCAATGTCGATGTCCATTATGGTCCCAAGAAGGCCATCGACGACGTTTCGATCGATATCGATGCGGGGCTGGTCACTGCCTTTATCGGCCCGTCGGGCTGCGGCAAGTCGACGTTCCTGCGCTGCTTCAACCGGATGAACGACACGATTGCGGCTGCAAAGGTTTCCGGCACGATCGAACTCGACGGGCAGGATATCTATGCCGGACGGATGGATGTGGTGCAGCTGCGCGCCCGCGTCGGCATGGTATTCCAGAAGCCCAACCCCTTTCCCAAGTCGATCTTCGAGAACATCGCCTATGGCCCGCGCATCCACGGCCTCGCCGAAGGCAAGGCCGAGCTGGAGGAGATCGTCGAAAAGTCGCTGGTGCGCGCGGGCCTGTGGGAGGAAGTCAAGGACAGGCTGACCGATGCCGGAACCGCGCTGTCCGGCGGACAGCAGCAGCGCCTGTGCATTGCTCGCGCGATTGCCGTCAGCCCGGAAGTGATCCTGATGGACGAACCGTGCTCCGCGCTCGACCCAATCGCCACCGCACGCATCGAGGAGTTGATCGACGAGCTGCGCGAGAACTACGCCATCGTCATTGTGACCCACTCGATGCAGCAGGCCGCGCGCGTTTCGCAGCGCACCGCCTTCTTCCATCTCGGCTCGATGGTCGAATACGGCGAGACCGACGAGATATTCACCAATCCCCGCGAGAAGCGGACGCAGGATTACATCACCGGCCGCTACGGCTGACGGGAGAGGCATTCATGGTCGAACATACCGTCAAGTCCTTCGAGAACGAGATCAGCCAGCTCCGTGGCCTGATCGCCGAGATGGGCGGATTGGCCGAAGTGGCGATCCGCGACGCGATCGATGCGCTGGTCCAGCGCGACGAGGACAAGGCGCGCATCACCGTGACCAACGATGCCCGGATCGATGCGCTCGAAGCCGAGGTTGACCGGCTGGTGGTGCGGATCATCGCCTTGCGTGCGCCGATGGCAGACGATCTGCGCGAAGTGATCGCGGCGCTGAAGATTTCGGGCGTGATCGAACGCATCGGCGACTATGCCAAGAACATCGCCAAGCGCGTCACTTCTATCGAGCGCAAGGGCCAGATCGAACCGCTTACGCTGATCCCTGCCATGGCCGAGATTGTGCAGGGCATGGTGCGTGACGTGCTCAATGCCTATGGCGCACGAGACGCCCAGCTTGCTGTCGAGGTGATCCGCCGCGACGACAAGGTCGACAATTTCTACGATTCGATCTTTCGCAACCTCGTCAGCCACATGATGGAAAATCCCGCTACGATCAGCGATGCGGCACAGCTGCTGTTTGTGGCCCGCAACCTCGAGCGCGTGGGCGACCATTCCACCAATGTCGCTGAAATGGTCTATTTCGCCGCGACCGGGGAATACTGCACCGAGCGTGACAAGGGCGATGCGACTTTTGCCGGGAAAGAGCGATGAACCCCTCCATTCTCGTCGTCGAGGACGATCGCGCGCTGTGCGACCTGCTGACCTGGAACCTCTCCGCCGAAGGCTATGAGGTGCGCAGCACCGGCGATGGCGAGGAAGCCTTGCTGATGGTGCGCGAGCAGCTGCCCGACGCCATCATCCTTGACTGGATGATCGAGCAGGTTCCCGGAATCGAGGTTTGCCGCCAACTGCGCAAGGATCGCGAGACTGCCGGCATACCCATTGTCATGCTCACCGCGCGCGGCGAGGAGGAAGACCGCATTCGCGGCCTGAAGACCGGCGCCGACGATTATGTGACCAAGCCCTTCAGCCCGCGCGAGTTGATGGCGCGGGTCGAGGCGCTGCTGCGTCGCTCGCGTCCCTCGCTGACGGGCAGTTCGCTGAGCTTTGCCGACATCGAACTCGATCCGGCCTCGCACCGCGTCCGCCGCAACGGGGAGCCGCTGCATCTTGGGCCAACCGAATTCCGCCTGCTGCGCTATTTCATGGAACGGGCCGGCCGGGTGCTTTCACGCCAGCAGATCCTGGACGGGGTCTGGGGCATGGAATCCGACATCGACGAACGCACTGTCGATGTTCACATCCGCCGCCTGCGCAAGGCGATCAACCGGCCCGGCGACGTAGATCCGATCCGCACCGTGCGCGCTGCTGGTTACTCGATAGACGCTGGCTGAGCGTCCCGCACGCGGGGAACCTATTCCTTTCCGAACACTAATAGCACGTTGCCCGGCATCTTCATCGCGTGGCCATAGCCCGATGCGACGATGATCTGTCCGCCATCGACGATCGGCGCGGCACCGCCGCTCATCGATCCTCCTTTGGCGGCAACCCCGTTCACCGTTTCGAATGAGCGCAACAAGTCCATGTCGAGCAGCACTTCGCCGGTTTCCGCCGCATAGGCGCGCAGTCGCCCGTCGTCACTGCCCGCGATCACGAAGTCCGGCGTTGAGGTGATCGCGGCGCTGATGCCCGGATAACAATCCTTGAGTTCAGGTTTGCAGGTGTTTTCCATCGGCTTGGTCCACAGCAGTTCGCCGGTGTCGATGGAAATGGCGTTCATCCCCGGCATGGCGGGGTGGGTCTTGTCGGCAATCTCGCCAAAGTCGCTGACCGGGGCGAACAGCCTGCCGTTCTGCGCGGCAATGCCGAACAGGATGCCACCGGCAAGGCCGCCGCGACCGACGCGCCGCTGCCATACCTGCTCGCCAGTATCGGCATCGAAGGCATAGGCGATGCCGGCCTTCTGCCCGGCGAGCACGAGATCGCGGCCCTTGGCATTCCGCGCCAGGGTTACGCCTGCGCCGAAATCGAAATCCGGCCCGGCATCCTCAGGGCAAGTGACCGCGCCGACGTAGCAACCCACGTTCCAGGCATCGCCCTCGATCGCCTGATGCGCCCACTTGATCTTGCCGGTCGCCATGTCGAGCGCGATGATCGCATCGCTCAATTCTGTCGCGGGCTGCGAATAGTTGTCGCCGGTCGCGAAGTAGATCAGGCCACGCTTCGCATCGATGGCGGGGGTGTTCCAAACGGCAACGCCCGAAGGCCCGTATTCGATGTGCCCGGCTTCCTCCTGCCTGCGTTGCGGCTCGCCGACCATCCAGGTCCGCCACTTTTCCTTGCCGGTTTTCGCATCGAGCGCGAGCACCGAACCGCGAAAGGTGCAGCACTGGTAGGCCGGATCGGCGGCAGAATTCTCCTCCAGCGACGAGACTGCGACAAACAGCGTGCCGTCATGCAGCGAAGGCGTCGCCGTTATAAGGGCGGCGCTGTGATTGTCCGCGCGCACGGACCAGACAAGCTCGCCCGAAAAGGCGCGCACCGCATAGACGTTGCCGGCAAGATCGCCGAAGAAGGCGAGCGGATCGGCCTTGGCATCTCCGGCTTTCCATGGCTCGATCACCACGCCGGTGCGCACTTCCGCGCGCGCCTGATAGCGCCAGCGCTCGCAGCCGGTTTCCCTGTCGAGCGCGATCACGTCGCCATTATGGCTGCCAGTAAAGATGGCGCCGCCCGCCAGCGAGGGTTGCGAGCGGGCGCGATTGGAATCGGCAAAGCCAAATGCCCATTTGAGCTTGAGCTTGCCAAGGTCAGCGCGGGTGATGCCTGCTGCCTTGACGGAAACGGAATGGGTGTTGGCCGGATCGAAGCCCCAGCCGCTTTGGCTCGGCACCGCCCGGCGATCGAACCCGGCGCGCCGGGCATCGCAGGTGAATGGCCGCGCATTTGCCCCTTCGGCGGTGAGCTTGCGCATGGCGAGGTATTCGGAGACCGCGACCCGCTCGTTCTCGCTCAGGCCCGCCGCCATCGGTTTCATCACGCCGTCGGTAAGCGCGCGATAGATCGTCGCCGGCCGCATGTTGCGCAGGATCGTCGGCTGCGGCGCGCGGCCGGTAGAGCCTTCATGGCATCCGGCGCAGTTCGCCTTGAACACCCGCTGGCCGATCGCGAAATTCTCGCCGATCTGCGCGGGCGATCCGTTCACCGCCTCCTGCAGCGAATCGGCGCGGAGCGGTGACGACGCGAAGACCAGCAAGACTGCTGCTGCGGCAAGGCCCGTCAGACGCTTGAACAAATCCATTGGCTTGCCCCTCCCAAGGCGATGCTTCGGGAGGAATGACTAGCACGCTGGTGCGGTTTGCACAGCCGGAGCGGCCGATTGAAATTCAACGCTTCGCGTGACTCCCTTGGGGCTCGCACGGTACAAGGTTCGCCTGATGCAATGCCCGCGCCACATCGAGAGCAGCGCCCACGCAATCGCCGAGCGCTTCGGAATCCACCAGCAGCGCCAGTGTGTCGCGGGCCGTGGTCGCACAATCGCGGCCCAGAGCCACGAACATCGCGAGCAGGATGGCCTCGTCCTCGGTGATGTGGTTGCAACCCAGCGAGCAGAATCTGAGCTGACTGAGTGCATCGCGGTTGAGCGAGAGCATCAGCCGCAGGAAGGGCTGAATCCCTGCAATCATCCGCCACTTTGCAAAGGCGGGCGCGAGCGCAGGGCCAGGGCAGGTGCGGCGTTGCACCACCGCCACCCAGCTGCGCATCGACCAGACAAGGAACCGGCAGCCTTCGTCGAGGCTGGTGACGGGGCGATCGACGAATGCGTACAAGGCGACTCTCCAATGACTAGATGCGAATAGTTCGCAATAGCATTAGAGAGTCGTCAATCGAGGTCAACCGGTTTTGCGGCCTCCGCTTGAGCTGCGGAAGTTACTCGGTCGTCTTGCCGTCGAAATGCTCATGCGCCGCCTGCGCCTCGGCGCAGGTCTTGTGCACGGTGCCGTCGATATGTTCGGGCGGGCTATAGATGGTGTAGAGCTTGAGCGGCTCCTTTCCGACGCTCTTGACGTTATGACGCGCGCCCTGCGGCACGATCACGGCATCGTCAGCCTTCACCCGGTAGACGTTGTCATCGACGGTAATCTCGCCCTCGCCCGCTTCGATACGGAAGAACTGATCCACATCGTCGTGGACCTCCGCGCCGATTTCGTCGCCCGGCTCGATCGACATCAGCACCAGCTGCATGTTGTGCCCGGTGTAAACCACGCGGCGGAAATCGGTGTTTCCCTCGGTCTGTTTCTCGATGTTGTCCTTGTAACCCTTCATCTTGGTTCCCTTTCCGGATGCCCTCTACAGGGCAACCACTCGTCAAGAATTGTTCCCCACCAAGATAGGCCCCCTGCTCCGCCGCGCAACGCCTTGTCCCGATTACTCTCATTGCCTGAATCGCATGCAAGGTGCATGGCGGCGGGCGCAGGATTCAGCGACAAAGGACCAACAGTTGCCCGGCGATCTTCATTCCCGCCTAGCGCTCAGCTTTGCCCGTTTTGGCACCCGCACCCTTGTCGAAGCCGAAGGCAAGGCCTGGACCTATGGTGAAGTCGAGGCACTGTCGGCCCGGCTGGCGACACGGCTGGCTGCGCTCAGCGTCGCGCCGGGTGAGCGGGTGCTTGTCCAGACCGAAAAATCGGTCGAGACCTTGCTGCTCTATTTCGCGGTGGTCCGCCTGGGGGGCATCTACCTGCCGCTCAACGTGGACTATACCGAGGCGGAGCTCGACTATTTCGCCAGCGATGCGACGCCGGTGCTGGCGGTGTGTCGAACAGGCGACGAGCCTCTGTTTGCGCGCATCGGCAAGGGTGTGGTGACGGTCACGACGCTCGACTCACTGTTCGTTGACCTGCCCACCGAAGCGGCCCCGCCCGCGTCGCGCCAACCGGAAGACATCGCCGCAATCCTCTACACCTCGGGCACGACAGGCAAGCCCAAGGGCGCCATGCTGACAAACGCGAACCTCGTTTCGAACGGGGAAACCCTGATCCAGCTTTGGCGCTTCACGCCCGAGGACCGGCTGATCCATGCCTTGCCGATCTTCCACGTCCACGGGTTGTTCATCGCCGTGCATTGCGTGGTTTTTTCGGGCGCATCCATGGTCTTCCTGCCCAAGTTCGAGAGCGCTGCGGTGATCGACCTCATGGCCAGCTCCACCGTGCTGATGGGCGTGCCGACCTTCTACATCCGCCTGCTGGCCGACGAGCGCTTCACCAGGGAAGCTGCCGCAGGAATGCGGCTGTTCGTTTCCGGCTCCGCCCCGCTTTCGGCTGATATCCACCGCGCGTTCGAGTCGCGCTGCGGCCACCGCGTGCTCGAACGCTATGGCATGACCGAAACGGGGATGCTTACGTCCAACCCCTACGATGGCGAACGCCGCGCAGGATTTGTCGGCCCGCCGCTGCCCGATGTCCAGCTACGGATCGCCGAGTTCGAGACGGGGAAGGTGCTGCCGCAGGGCGAGGTCGGCATCGTCGAGGTGCGCGGCCCGAACATCTTCGCAGGCTACTGGCAGATGCCCGAAAAGACGGCGAGCGAGTTTCGCCCGGATGGCTTCTTTATCACTGGCGACATGGGCTTCATCGACACCGATGGGTCGGTGCAGCTGGTGGGACGCGAGAAGGACCTGATCATCTCGGGCGGGCTCAACGTCTATCCAGCCGAGGTCGAGGCCCTGCTCGATGACCGTGCCGACGTGGCCGAGGCCGCCGTGATCGGCGTGCCCCACCCCGATTTCGGCGAGGCGGTGGTGGCGGTGGTGCAACCCGCCGGCAAGTTCGATGCAGAGGCAGTGCGAGAAGAGATGCGCCGCGATCTTGCCGCCTTCAAGGTGCCCAAGCAGATCATCGTTCTCGACGAATTGCCCCGCAACACCATGGGCAAGATTCAGAAGAAACTGCTGCGCGAACGCTACGCAGACCTGTTCGCGGGATAGGGCGCCCAGCGCTCCATTCGCTCAAGATAGGGCGCAAACCGCTTGCGCACGTCGTCATAATCGAGCCCGAACACCGCCGGATCGGGCTTTTCATAGCGCTCGCGCGCCTCGTTCTCTTCCCAGAACGCCTTCATCCCTGCCTCGAAGGCGGGTGTGACTTCCTCGCCCAGCCAGGCGTAAAGACCGCGCACTTCGGCGATCGGATCGTCCTGCATTGCGCGGAAATGGATGTCGTAAAAGCGCTCGTCGTTGCCCGGCTTATCGCGAAAGGCGATCA
>JAURNJ010000287.1 GCA_030830245.1 Novosphingobium sp.
CGCTTCCGGTTGTCAGCGCCACGGGGATTGTCCGCCTTTCTCCCAAGGTTGCCTTGTTGCGCGCAGTTTCGGAAGAGGCGCTCGATTCGATGCTCGACCGGCTCGCCATGGCGCTGGAGAAAGCCCGGAGCCAGCAGGGGCGAAGGCTCGTCTGGTCGGACGGCAATAGCACCGTGCCGGGCCGTTCCGCTGCTGAGATCGAGGCCGACCTTCTGGGCGCGATCGACCGGGACGAGATTGCCATCGTTTTCCAGCCGCAGTTCTCCTTGCCGGGAGAAGCCCTCTGCGGGGCGGAAGCCCTCGCGCGCTGGGACCATCCAGAACTTGGCCGCATCGGTGCAGGCGCGCTGTTCAGCATTGCAGAACGCGCGGACCATCTTGCCCATCTGTCCGGTCATGTCGCCCGTCGGGCCCTCGAGCAGGCTCGAGACTGGCCGCTAGAGCTGCGTGTCTCGTTGAATGTCACGGCAGCTGATCTGGCCTCGGGCAGCTATGCAACGCGTCTGCTCGACCTGCTGCGCGAAGTCGGCTTTCCGCCACGCCGACTGACCCTCGAAGTCACCGAGCAGGCCTTGCTGGCAGACATTGCGCTTGCGGCCTCGACCATGGCTGACCTTTCGGCGCAGGGCATCCGCATCGCGCTCGACGATTTCGGCGCGGGGTTCTGCAACTTCCGATATCTGAAGGTGCTGCCGCTGCACTATCTCAAGCTAGACCGCACAATGGTCGAGGGGATTGCGACCGATCCGCGCGACCGGGCCGTTTTGCGTGGCATCGTCGCCATGGCGCACGCGCTCGACCTGGCCGTGATCGCCGAAGGGATCGAAAGCGAGGAGCAGCTGGCCGTCGTGGCGGAAGAAGGCTGCACGCTCTTCCAGGGCTTTTTGCGCGCCACGCCGATGAGCGCGGAAGCATTCCTGAAGCTCGCGAACGCTTAGCCGGCGCCTTCAGTCTCAGTTATCCGATTGATCGGCGGATTGATTTCGCTGGCTCAGGCCTGCTGCCTGGTTAGGTTGGCGCCGACAAAACGAATCGAACAACGACAATCGGGAGACGTCGATGACCAAACAGGCAGGGAACGTGGGTGCATTTGATCCATCGGAACTGGTATCAGCCGCTGCGAAGGCGGGCGATCCCCCTTACTTCCATCGGCAACCCCCCACGGTCACGTTCGATTTCGACCAGGGGTTGCCTGACGCAGCGACCTATCCTGCCGACCTGCTGGTAAGGCTCGCGGCCGAAACGGTGATGGAGCCTTACGCGCTCGAATATTCGTCCCGGGGCGAGTACATGGACCTGTCCTACGGCAACAGGGGGCTGCGGGAGGAGCTGGCAGCTTACCTCAGCCGCCGAGACGGCCGCCCGCAGGATCCCGATGGCATCATGATCGTTCACGGCTCGGCTCACGGGCTGTCGCTGCTAGCAAAGGCCTATCTGGAAGCTGGCGATGCGGTTTTCGTCGAAGCGGCCACCTTCCCGTTCGGCATACGCTATTTCGAAGCCACCGGCGCGACCGTCATCCCAGTCGCTCTCGATAGCGACGGGATGCAGATGGACGATCTGCGCAAATGCATCCTGATGGCGCGCGAAGAGGGCCTGCGGCCCAAGCTGGTTTACGTGATAGCGACCCACCAGTTGCCAACCGGCGCGGTGCTGTCGCTGGCGCGGCGCAAGGAATTGCTGGCGATGGCAGAGGAATTCGATCTCATTGTCCATGAGGATAACGTTTATCGCGAGCATGGGCCCGGCCACGAAATTCCGACACTTCTCAGCATGGACAAGTCAGGCCGGGTTTTCCAGACTGACAGCTTCGCCAAAACCGTAGCCCCGGCAATGCGCATCGGTTGGGTTGCCGGAACGCCCGAAGCGATCATGCCGCTTTCGAAGGTGCGGCAGGACCTTGGTGCAAGCATGTGGCTCCAGCGCATCATGGCCAAGTACCTTGCCGAAGGACATCACGAGCAGCACATTTCCGAGTTAAGGGCGATCTATGCCGAAAAGCGCAAGGCAGCTAACCAGGCGCTGCGCGATTACTGCTCGCCAGAAATCACATTCGATGAGCCGGTCGGCGGTTGGTACTACTGGCTCAAGCTCAGCGAGGATGTCGACTGGCCCGAGGTGCAGGCCGAATGCATGAGACGCGGCATCGCCATGCGTCCGGGCGAGATGTTCAGCAACGATCCGGATCAAAAGCCCCACATGCGCCTTGCCGTCGGGCACGTCGAACCCGAAGTTATCGTCGAGGGAATCCGTACTCTTGGTGAAGCGATCAGGCAGGTTGGCAGCCGGAGCCGCGCGTAGTCGTCCGGCGGGTAGCAACCCGCCAGCACATCAACTGTTCTGGGAAGCCTTCCCGGCAATCGCCGCCAAGCCCTTGGTCAGCTGGAACAGGCCATTCAGCCGCGACCTGGGATCGGCCCAGACCCGGTTGACCTGCAACTTCATGTCGGGCCGCAGCTTGATCGTGCCCTCGCGCTTGGCTGCATAGTCGATCAGCCCCGCCGGGTTCAGGAAATTTTCGTTGTGGAAGCTGACGAGCGCCCCGCGCGCGCCCACGTCGATCTTGGCAATATGGGCCTCGATGGCCTGCTGCTTGATCTCGATCAGGCGAACAAGGTTGGCGGTGGCGTCGGGCAGGGGACCGAAGCGATCGATCATCTCGGCGGACAGAGCCTCGATCTCTGCCTGGTCCTCGGCATCGTTGAGGCGGCGATAGAGCGCCATGCGCACGGCAAGATCCGGCACATATTCCTCGGGGATCATGATCGGCGCATCGACGGTGATCTGTGGCGAAAGCCCCCGGTTATCCTTCTCCAGCCCCGTGCCGCCCGCGCGAGCGGCAAGGATCGCGTCCTCCAGCATCGACTGGTACAGTTCGAAGCCTACCTCGCGGATATGGCCTGATTGTTCGTCGCCCAGCAGGTTGCCTGCGCCGCGAATGTCGAGATCATGGCTTGCGAGCTGGAAGCCCGCGCCGAGCGAATCGAGATCGCCGAGCACCTTGAGCCGCTTCTGCGCGACTTC
>JAURNJ010000288.1 GCA_030830245.1 Novosphingobium sp.
GCTCGCCGATCACGAGCTGATCGAATACCTTCTGATGACCGCGATCCCGCGCCGGGATGTCAAGCCGCTGGCGCGCACCCTCATCTCGCGGTTCGGATCGCTAGCAGGCGTGCTCAATGCCGATGCGCGCACCCTGGCCAACCATCCCGGCATGGGCGAGACAAGCGCCGCCGCGCTGAAGGTGGTGGCGCTCGCCGCCGGGCGGATGGCGCGCCAGCAGGTTCGCGAAAAGCCGGTGCTGGCAAGCTGGCAGGCCCTGATCGACTATCTCACCATCGACATGGCGCACCTGACGGTGGAGCGCGTGCGGGTGCTGTTCCTCAACACGCAGAACATGCTGATCCACGACGAACACGTGGGCGACGGCTCGATCGACGAGGCTGCGATCCACCCGCGCGAAGTGATTCGCCGGGCGATGGACCTTGGCGCGACGGCGCTGATCATCGCCCACAATCACCCGTCTGGCTCGCCGCAGCCGAGCAGGGCCGACATCGAGATCACCAATCGCATCGCCGAAGCCAGGAGGCTGCTGGGGATCACCGTGCACGACCATGTCATCATCGGACGCGAGGGCCACACCAGCCTGCGCGCCAAGGGACTCATCTGAACCTATGTGCGTCGCCGCCCTTGCCTGGAACGCGCATCCCGGCTGGCGGCTGATCGCAATCGGCAACCGCAACGAGTTTCATGATCGGCCCGCATCGCCGCTGTCTCACTGGGACAATGGCTCGGGCGTGCTCGCCGGGCGCGATCTCAGATCTGGCGGGACCTGGCTGGGCGTAAGTGAGGGCGGTCGCTTCGTGCTTGTCACCAATCGGCGCGGTTTCGGCGAGCCACGGCCCGACAAGGCCTCGCGCGGCACCCTGGTGACCGACATGCTGACCGGCACCGGCGAATACGGCGACCCGGCGAGTGTGCGGCTAGACCACTTCAATCCCTTCAACCTGCTTGTGAGCACGGACGATGGATTGCACTATCTCGCCAACCATCCCGACCCGACCCGAACCATGCTGATCCCCGGCATCTACGGCCTGTCTAATGGTGCACTGGACGAACCCTGGCCCAAGACGCTGGCCTTGAAGGCCGCGCTGCTGGATTGGCTGGGGCACGATGGCGGAGCGCCTGACAGCCTGTTCGAACCGCTTACCAGCGAGGCCCTGCCCGAGGTCGGCCTGCATCCACGCGACCCTTCGGACGTTGCCGCCGAGGCGTGGGAGACTGCGCCCTTCATCCGCCATCCGGTCTACGGCACCCGGTGCAGCACGGTGGTTGCCGTGGATGCGGCGGGACATGGAACGATTGCCGAGCGGCGCTTCGACGCGCAGGGGAATGCGGCGGGCGAGACCCGGCTGGCTTTCCGCTGGACGAACTGATGAAACGGGAGAGAATGCAATGACCGATGAAGACCTGCAACGCATCAAGGACGAACTGGAAATCCGCAATCTCGTCGGCAAGCTGGCGACCATGGCCGATCTTGCCGACGACCTGACCGAGTATTTCACCTTGTGGACGCAGGATGGCACCTTCGACATGCGCGAGCCATTCGGCAAGCTGGACAGTGATCCGGCCTCGGCGTGGAAGGTATCCGGCCTCGATGCGCTGCGCGAAAACCGCAAGCAATTGCGCGATACCGGGTTCCAGGGGCCGGGCACCAATGTCTGGCACGCGAACACTACCCTGCACATCACCATCAACGATGCGACCAATGCCGAAGCGCAGTCCTACTGGGTGCTCTACGGCAGCAAGGAGAAGGTCGAAGTGCTGCGTATCGGCCACTATCATGACCGGTTCCGCAAGGAAGACGGACGCTGGAAGATGGCCTATCGCACGGTCACGCCGGGCCGCGCGGGGACAGCTCCACCACCCCATGCGAGGGGATAGCGCCCGCGCCTGCCTTGCCTTGAAGCGTCCGGCGTCCTAGCGGCGGCACCGTTACCCGCCACCGGAGTTGAAAATGGTCCCTCGCTACGCCCGCCCCGCCATGACCGCCCTGTGGGAGCCGGAAGCGCGCTTTCGCATCTGGTTCGAGATCGAGGCGCACGCCGCCGTGAAGATGGGCGAGCTTGGCGTTGTCCCGGAAAGCGCAGGCAAGGCCTTGTGGGACTGGTGGGCGACCAATCCGAAGATCGACGTCGCCGCGATCGACGCCATCGAGGCTGTGACCAAGCACGACGTGATCGCCTTCCTCGACTGGGTGGCGCAGCAGGTCGGCCCCGAGGCTCGCTTCATGCATCAGGGCATGACCAGCTCGGACGTGCTCGACACCACATTCGCGGTGCAGCTCGCCCGCGCCTCGGACATCCTGCTAGCCGATCTCGACGACCTGCTCGCGGCCATCAAGCGCCGCGCGATGGAGCACAAATACACCCCCACCATCGGGCGCAGCCATGGCATCCATGCCGAACCGACCACGTTCGGGCTCAAGCTCGCCCAGGCCTATGCCGAATTCGACCGCTGCAAGGCGCGGCTCCTGGCGGCGCGCGCCGAAATTGCAACCTGCGCCGTATCGGGCGCGGTCGGCACCTTTGCCAATGTCGATCCCTCGGTCGA
>JAURNJ010000289.1 GCA_030830245.1 Novosphingobium sp.
CGCGTCCGATACGGACATCGAAAATGCAGTAGCCTATGCAGACCCCATGCTGCTGCGGGGGCTGCTCCACCAGCTGACCGGCGACGATTCGCTTGTCGACGTGCCAATAGAGACGATCTCCCTGGGCAATTTCAACGCGACTCGTATCGCAGGCGAGGCCGAGATCGCAGCTATACGCGACAAGGCCGCGAAGTACCTCAGGTCGGTGCGCGACAAAGGCGAGCCCGTTTCGCTCGGCAGCGATGACCGGCTGATGATGTCGCTGGGTTTGGCCGTCGGCGCGCCGGTGCCCGAGGACGAGCGCCATATGTGGATGGAGCAGACAGCGCTCGATCCTTGGGCGCGCGGTCTCGAATGGCATGCCGAACCCAACCAGACCCGGCGCGAGGAATTTCGCGTCGCGGTGATCGGCGCCGGACTGTCCGGCCTAAACGCCGCAGTGCATCTCAAGCGCGCGGGAATCCCCTTTGTCGTTTTCGAGAAGAATGCCGAAGTCGGCGGCACCTGGTACGAGAACCGCTATCCCGGTGCCCGTGTCGACACGCCAAGCCGCAGCTACACGCACCTGTTCGGCACTTCCTTCCCTTACCCTTACGCCTATTGTCCGCAGGAAGAGAACCTGCGGTACATGCGCTGGGTCGCGGACGAATTCGGCCTGCGCCAATCGATCGAGTTCGAGACCGAAATCACCTCGCTGGTCTGGGATGAGGCGGCGCAGGAATGGGAAATCACCGCAGTTCGCGATGGCCAGACCCGCACCGTGCGAGCCAATGCCGTGATCAGTTGCGTCGGTTTCCTGTCGCGCCCGCAGCTGCCGGACATCGATGGAATGGAAAGCTTTCAGGGCCAGGCCTACCACACGGCGCGCTGGCCCGCCGATCTCGACCTGACGGGCAAGCGCGTGGCAGTGATCGGCTCGGGCGCTTCGGGCTATCAGACCACGCCGGTGATCGCCAAACAGGCCGCGCACACCACCCTGTTCCAGCGCACGCCAAGCTGGTGCTTCGACAATCCGATCTACCTCAGCCCCCTGCCTGAACAGTCACTCTGGCTCGACCGCAATTTCCCGTTCTACGTCAACTTCGCCCGCTTCCGCCTGAGCTGGATCTATGGCCCCGAAGGGTTCAAGACCTCGGCCCGGATTGATCCGGGCTTCGAGGACGAGCACGCGCGGAGCAGTACCAACAGGGCCACACGCGACGCCCGCATCGCGTTCATCCGTCGCAAGCTCGGGAGCAGGCCCGAGCTTATCGACAAGATGATCCCCGATGCGCCGCCGATTTCGTCGCGTCCGGTAATCGTTGATGGCGAAGACTGCATCTACGATGCCCTGCTGCGCGACGATGTGACGCTTGTGACCGATCCGATCGATCGCATCACCCCCAAGGGAATCGTTTCGGGCGGCAAGGAGATCGAACTCGACGTGATCGTCTACGCCACCGGCTTCAAGGCGAACGATTTCCTTTGGCCGATGACGATCGCCGGGAAGGAGGGCAAGCAGCTCGACCAGGCCTGGGCGAAGGACGGGCCGCGCGCCTACATCGGATCGATGGTGCCGGGTTTTCCCAACCTGTTCATGTCTTACGGCCCGAACACCAACAATTTTGGCGGCTTCCAGGTGGTAGACCTGCTGGAGATGGAAATCCGCTTTGCGCTTCAGTGCATTGCCGGTCTGATCACCGGCTGCAAGTCGTCGGTCGACGTGACAGAGGATGCCTACTGGCGCTTCAACGAGGAACTGGACCGCGAGGAAAAGCTGATGATCTACATGGATCCGCGCGCCCACAACTATTACCAGAAGGGCGGGCGCTCCTGTGTCAACTGCCCGATAGATTTCCGCCAGATGTGGACATGGCTGCGTGATCCAGACCTGCCGCAAGAAATTGGCGACAATCGCGCGCTGGTGCGGCCGTGGTTCGGCGAGGATCTCGTCGTTGCCTGATCGGATGTCAGGAAGTCAGCAGGGCGCGCGCGACATACTTGTCGACGAAAGCGCGACGCTCGGCAGTGGAAAGAGCGCGCCAGGGCGAGGAAAGCAGCATCACCGCCAGTGCCGAAATCCAGCGCACGATCGTCTCGACCGAAAGATCGCCGTGCAACTGTCCGCTCGCTTGCCAACCTTTGAGCACCTGTCCGTAGTGGCGCATGGCGATTTCAAAAACGGCGTCCGACTCCATTTCGACCGCTACGGCAAAGCCTCGGCTCTCCGGCGCGAACAGGGCAACCGAAAGAGCGGTGGAGCGGGCCCGCTCGATCGGGTGGAGGATCATCGCCGAGAGCGACTCCCGCGCGCTGCCGGGATCCGGAAGCGCGGCGACGGAGGCGGCCACGAACCCTTCCGCCCGCGAGAGCAGCAGGGCCGTAACCAGTTCGGACCTGTTCGGGAAATACCGATAGAGAGTCGAGCGCGTCACGCCGGCCTCGTCTGCAACGTCCGACATCGAGATGTTGATGTTGCCTTTGGCCTCGATGCAGCGGCCCGCAGCCGCGAGCAGCAGATCGACCGCCTGGCGCTGATCGGAGAGCGCGCGCTGATCGCCCCATCTTCGCCGTTTTGCCGACATGTCGTTTCGCCCGGTCATCACCGGCCAGATAGGTCGCTTTGGCAAAGGTGTCGACCAAAGGCCGCATCGAGGGGAAAAGCCGATGGATACGTTGCAGTGGTCGCGTCGCGAAGTGATAGCGGCAGGCGCAGCATCATCGGCTGCGCTGGCCTTGGGAAGTAGGCCATCGATGGCTGCATCAGACCTGCGCGCGCTGGCCGAAGAGGCTGTGATCTGGGGATTTCCGCTCGTATTCTTCGGGCTTTACCTCGATGCAGCCGTGGCAAACGGTGTTTCGTTCAACCGGTTTTACATGGCATCGCGGATTGCCGATGCGCGATCCAAAGCAGTCGGACCCAACATCGACACCTTGAACGGGAGAGCGTGGCTGGACCTTGACCAAGGGCCGCAAGTCATCGCCGTGCCCGATACGGCGGACAGGTACTACACGATCCAGTTGCAGGACATGTTCATGAACTCGTTCGCCTATGTTGGCAGGCGGACGACGGGGACCAGGTCCGGCGCCTTCGCGATCACGCCTCCGGGCTGGTCAGGGGACCTGCCGGAGGGGGTGATCCGGATAGACGCGCCGACCAGCAAAGTGCTGGCCTTCGTGCGCACCTTGGTAGCCGGGCCAGACGATTTGCCCCAGGCGCGGGCGATCAACGAGGACATGTCGATTGGTCCCTTGGCGTCATGGCCAGGCGGGCAACTTGCTTCGCCTGTAGCCGACGGTGCGCTCGATGCCTTCCAGCCAGCAAGCCGCGCGAAGGGATTGCTGCCCCATCAGGAAGTGGCGCAGATGGGTGCGGGATTCTTCGACCGGCTGGCCGCATTGCTCGAGCAATTCCCGCCTTCTCCAGACGACGCGGTGCAGGCCCTCCGTTTCGCCCCTCTTGGGATCGGAGGCGCACGCGATCCGGGCGTTCCGGAAGCACTTCTTGCCGAAGCGGTCGAGACCGGCATTTCGCGTGCGGTTCGCTCGGTTCAGTCGTGGCCGGAGAACGGCTGGCTAAGGCGTCGCAATGTGGAGGGAGTGCCGCGCGATCCCCTTATACGCGCCGCCGACAATATCTTCGGCCCAGGAACGCAGGTTGCCGAGGAATCGGTGTTCTGGAACCTGCGGCTCGGCCCGGATGGCGAGACATTGAGCGGTGAGCGTCGATACCGCATGCGCTTCGGACCCGGCGAATTGCCACCGGTCGATGCGTTCTGGTCCCTGACGCTGTATGACGGAAACTACTTCCTGTTCGGCAATCCGCTCGATCGATACGGCATTTCCGATCGAACCGAAGGGTTGCGGTTCGACGAAGACGGAGCGCTCGAAATTTGCGTGCAGGAGGATGCGCCCAACGGTGACACAAACTGGCTGCCTTCTCCTGGCGGTCCCTTCCAGTTGGTGTTCCGGACCTACCAGCCTCGCGAGGCGATCCTTGCGGGAAGCTACAAGCTGCCGCCGCTGGAAGTGATCGCCTGATGCACACAGATTTTTCCGTCGAGGCCCTGCGCCATGCCGCTGCCCGGAAGGCGAGGCACGACGACTTCGGTTCGGACAGCTATCTGGCTGCGCTTGAACCGTTGCTCCATTCCATCGAACACGAAATGCAGCTTAACGAGCGAGGCCACGCCGAACTGCACAAGCGGATCGTCAACGCGCTTGCCAACCGCCTGACGCTGGTCGCGTGGGAGAAGGCCAATCCGGCCCTTGCCGTCACTCCGGTAGAAGCCCCGATCATCATCCTCGGACTGCCACGCACTGGCTCGTCCATCCTGCACGAAACGCTCGCCGCCTCGCCGGATCTGCGTACGCCGCTGATCTGGCAGGTGCAGGATTTCGGGCTGGTACATTCGGTCGAGGATGCGGCCTCGGACCAGCGCCTCCTGGCTGTCGAGGACGAGATCGCCCGCAAGAATGCGGCAATTCCCGACTATGCAGCGATGCATTTCGAGAACCCGTTCATCCCGATGGAATGCGTGGCGCTAACCATTGTCGATCTGGTCTCGACTCAGTTCTCGACCATCGCCTGGGCCCCGACCTATCGCAAGTTCCTGCTCGAAGCCGACATGGCCGAAACCTACCGCTGGCACCGGCGGGCGCTGCGTTTCCTGCAAGCTCGGGGAGGGGCGGGAAGCCGCTGGGTGCTCAAGGCGCCGATGCATTCGCTTTATCTCGATGCCCTGTTGGCAACCTACCCCGATGCGTTGCTGCTGCAGACGCATCGCGATCCGCAAAAGGTGGTCGGCTCGTTCTGTAACCTGTGCGCGACTCTGCGCCGCGCTTGGTCCGCGCAGGGCGACGATGCCAGCCACGCCAAGGCGGACCTGGACTATGCTGCCCAACTCGTCGGCCGCGCAGTCGATTTCCGCCAGACCCATCCAGAAAAGAACGCCCGATTCCACGATGTCGCCTTCAAGCAGTTCATGGCCCAGCCCGAGGCGACGCTGGCTGCGATCTTCGACCACGGCGAGATGCCATTCACGCCTGAAGCTCGGGCGGCGACGCTGGGCTATCTCGAAGGGCGGCCGCAAAACAAGCACGGCACCCACACCTACGATCCGGCGCAATACGGCCTGTCGCCCGCCAAGATCGCAGCCCGGTTTTCAAGGTATATTACTGCCTGTGACGATCTGCTTTGAGGAAAGGCGACAAGATGGATTTCAAGGAAATTGGCCGATCGCTTAGCAACTGGGGACGCTGGGGCGAGAACGACCGGATCGGCACGCTCAACCACCTGACCCCCGACCGCGTGAAGGCCGCGGCCGCGGCAATCCGCAGCGGCCAGATGATCAGCCTCAGTCTGCCGCTCGGCGCCGGCGGGCCGCAGATGGGCATGGGCGGGCGGATCAATCCG
>JAURNJ010000290.1 GCA_030830245.1 Novosphingobium sp.
CCCTCGACGCAATCGTGGCGGGTGATCTGCTCACGCTGCTCCATCGCCTGCAAGGCTGCGAGCGGCAGGGCGAGCGGGCGAGCAACAAGGCCATCGAGCCGCAAGCGCCAGTCCACAAAACCGCGCGCCAGCTGCTGGCGATAGGCGCTATCGGCGACTTCCTTGCTGCCATTGGCGCGGAACACCGGCGACATATCCTTTTCCGAAAACTCGCGGGCGAGCGCCTGCCCGCCAAGCAGCCTCTGAGAGCCCATGTGCAGTCTCTCCGCGCCTTGCAGCAGCCCGCGAAAGCCCGCGCTTTCATTAAGCCTGTCGCATCCGGTCAGCAGCAAGCCGCCCGCGCTGATTGCTCCCGCCCGGATCAGGCCGCGCCGGGTGATGAGCCTTTGCTCAGCCATCGGCTTTCTCCCTGGGCAGCCGGTACATGCCGGTGATCATCGAACGCACTTCGTTGATCGGCCCGGCGAGTATCACCATCGCGATATGGACAAGGAAGAAACCGACCAGCGCGAAAGCGAGAATGAAATGGATCGAACGGGCAGACTGCCTTCCCCCGAACAGCTGCGTCACCACGGGAGCCCAGGCATCGGTTCCCGGCGACATGCCCAGCCCGGTCAGGATGAGCAGCGGCAGTGCTACGAACAGGACGAAGGCGTAGGCCAGCTTCTGCAGGACATTGTATCGCAGCGCCGCCTCCCCAGTGGGGAAGCGAAGCCGCGCATGTTGCTTCACGTCGTGCCAGATATGCGAAAGCCGCCACTCAGCGCGGGTGATGTGCACGTCGCGGCGCAGGTGCCCGTTGACCAGCGACCACAGCAGGTAGGCCAGCAGGCCCAGCGCCAGCACCCAGGCGAAGGCAAGGTGCCACAGCCGCGCATCGGAAAGGCTGTAGCGCGACGGGATGGTTGCCCACCACGGGAAGGCGCGGCGCTTGATCTCTCCTTCGGGATTGCGCCAGACGCCGAGCACGCCGGTTGTCTCCACCACGGCCGGTCCGATCCGCAGCATGCCTTGCCCCTGCCGGTTCGATCCAATCTCCAGCCAGGCATGGTCTGCATTGGCGCCGTATTCGCCCCAGTATAGGCGCGGATGGGCGTTGAAGATCATCAGCCCGCTCATCAGCATGACCAGCACGGCAACTGCATTGGTCCAGTGCCACAGGCGGGTGGACAGCCGGTGCCGCCTGACGAGATCGCCGCCCTGGACTTGCTCTGGCATCGCGCGCGGCTCCGTTTCAACAGCGCCGAATTGACAAGCGCAGCGCAAGACAGTCAACTGCGGAAAACGCGCCGCACCCGGCAGTGACAACCAATGAGGATGCAATGACCACCAATTCGATCGCAAACCTGGGCGAAATCATGCAGATCGCCTTCGTCCCTCAGGATTTCGACGCCACCATCGCGCACTGGGTCAAGATGGGCGCAGGACCTTTCTTCGTGCTGAAGGGCAATCAGGCCGAATGGCACCAGGCCTATGGCGAGGATTGCCGCCCGGTGCTCGACATCGCGCTTGGCCAGTGGGGCGAAATGCAGATCGAGGTGATCCGCCAGGTCACTCCGGAAAAGACCATCTATTCCGACTGGTTCAACGCCAAGAAGGAAGGCGTCCACCACACTTGCATCGTTGTCGACGACCTCGACGAACTGAAGAAGCGCTGCGAGGAAAAGGGCATGCCCATCGTCATCGAGGGCCGCTCGGGCACCACCCGCTGGCTCTATGCCGACACTGGTGGCGGCGCGGGCACCTATCTCGAGGCGCTGCAGGGCGATCCCGGCATGAACGACTTGATCAAGGCCGCGCATCGAAACTGGGACGGGAGCGACCCGATCCGCGAGATCGTGCTCTGAGGCCGATCGCGCACAGAAAGGCGCAAATCTGAAAGGGAGTGAGCGATGGGCGATTTTCTCGGGTATCAAGGCAAGCGCGTTGTCGTCAGCGGCTGTTTCTCCGGCATGGGCGAGGCAACCGCGCGCCTCCTGCTCGAACTGGGCGCAGAGGTTCACGGCTTTGATTACAAGGATTGCGCCCTGCCGCTCGCTTCCTTCACCCGCGTAGACCTGCGCGACGAAGGCTCGATCGATGGTGCCGTCTCCGGTCTTTCCGGCCAGTTTGACGCCCTGTTCAACTGCGCGGGACTGCCCGGCAACATGGACCTGTTCGACGTGATGAAGGTCAACTACCTTGCCGTGCGCAAGGTAACTTCGGCGATCGCTCCCATGCTCAGGGAAGGCTCGGCTGTGGCCTCCATCTCATCAACCGCAGGCAATGCCTGGATGATGCGGCTCGCAACCCACCTCGAACTCGCCGCCACGCCCGATTTCGCTAGCGGCCTCAAATGGTGCGAGGACAACCGCGAGCAGATTTTCGAGTCGTACTCCTTCGGCAAGGAAGCCCTGATTGTCTGGACGATGCGCGAGGCCGCCCATCTCATAAAGCGTGGCATTCGCCTCAACTGCATCCTGCCCGGACCGACGCAGACGCCGATGATGCCTGAGTTCGAGAAGGTGGCGCCCAAGTCGCTGCTCGAAGCGACGACGCAGCCGATCAACCGTTTCGCGACGCCCGAGGAACAGGCGCGCCCGCTGATCTTCCTCAACAGCCCGGCGGCCTCCTATGTCAACGGTGTGGCCTTACAGGTCGATGGCGGCTTTACCGGCGGAGCGACGACCGGCCAGCTGGACATGAGCCAGATCGCAGCCGGAATGGGCGGCGAGACGGTATTGTAAGGAGGGCTTAGCCCGCCTGTCCGGAACCGGCCGCAACATCGGGCCGCACCAACTGCGCCATGCCGCAAGCCGAGGCCCAGCCGATCCGGCCCGCCTCGTCGTAGAGATTGCAGTGGCCGATGGCGACGCCCTGGCTCGCTTCGTGGGCAACGGACTCAAAGCCGATCCACTCGCCTTGCGGCAGGCGGCCAAGATAGAAGGTGAGATCTGAGTTGATGAAGGTGTAGCCCGGCCCGCCCACCATGTTCGCCAGCGGGCTGGCATAGTCGGCACCGACCGCAACCCGTCCGAAGGGCGTATGCGGCTCTCCTGCGACCAGATCCCGGTTCTCGCGCATCCACAACCGGCGCTGCCCGATCGAGCTGATCGTGCCTTCGACCCAGCGCATTTCCCACAGGCCAAACATCGTATCGTCGCGCGGTTCGCCTGCGGGAAGCCTGTCCGCATGAGGCACGGACCAGGTTTCGCCATGCCATGGATTGCCGCGCGGGTGTTCGGTGTGGTGGAGGAACTGGATCGAGGCGCGGCCTGCCGAGCGCCCCTCGGAAATGAGATCAGCATCGACCACGCGGATGCGCCTGCTCTCGCGCGCCACCCGTGTTTCGATCTTGAGCGGGACCATGGGCGGTGCGCGGTAGAGGTCCACCGTCACGCGCGCAGGCATGAAGTCCGCATCGCCGTGCAGCCGCTCAATCTCGCTGGCGAGCAATCCGGCGATCACCCGGCCGTGCAAGCCCGCGCCCTGCCAGGGTCCGCGTGCGCAGGCATTGGGAACCAGCATGTCGCCTTCACGGCGGAAAAAGGCTTCGTTGGCCTGCGTCATGTTTTCGATTTTCCCCTGCCTTGATCGTCGCGCTCCCATCCGGACTCCACGCGATTTAGTCAACATTCCCGGGCGCAGATTCGGGTTGGCGTGAACCCGTGATCTATATACGGCGGAATATAGTTAGAGAGGGAACCAGCCGATGCGCCTCATCATGGCATTGCTTGCAACGCTGGGCCTGCTGTTGGCGGCCGGCTGCGCGCCCTCGAAGCCGGATGCCAAGGGGCCGCTGGTGCTCGCGCCTTCCAGTTTGCAGGCTGCGCTCGGCGAGGCAGCACAGGCATGGGCGAAGCAAGGCAATCCCGAGCCGGTTCTGTCTTTCGCTGCCACCCCTGCACTGGCGCGCCAGATCGAGGCCGGTGCTCCCGCCGACCTGTTCCTGTCCGCCGACGAGCAATGGATGGACGATCTGGCTGGCAAGAGCCTGATCCGGGACGATAGCCGCAGGGATCTGCTGGGCAACGCGCTGGTTGTGATTGCTCCCGCCGATGCCAAGGGGATCGGCGAACTCGACATCGGCAATCTCGCTTCCGCTCTGGGGCCCGGCCGTCTTGCCCTGGCCGATCCAGCCTCGGTTCCTGCCGGGCGCTATGCGCGGCAGGCCCTCACCAAGTTGGGCGTGTGGCAAGCAGTAGAAGCTAAGGTCGTGCCCGCAGAGAACGTGCGCGCTGCTCTTGCGCTTGTGGCGCGCGGCGAAGCGGCACTCGGCGTGGTCTATGCAACCGACGCGCGGGCGGAGCCGGGCGTGCGCGTGGCCCACACCTTCGCGCAAGGCGAACATGCCCCAATCGTCTATCCAGCCGCCGTGCTCAAGACGAGCAAGAGCGCGCAGGCAAAGCCATTCCTCGATTGGCTATCATCCGCCGAGGCCGCCGCGATTTTCCGCAAGCATGGCTTCACCGTGCCGGTGGCAAGATGATCCTTACCGAAACCGAATGGCAGATCGTCGCGCTGTCGCTCAAGGTTAGCCTCGCGGCTACGGTCGGCACCCTGCCGCTGGCCTTCGCGCTTGCCTGGGTGCTGGCGCGCACGCGCTTTGCCGGAAAGGTGCTGCTCGATGCCATCGTCCACCTGCCGCTGGTGCTGCCGCCGGTGGTGACCGGCTGGCTGCTGCTGCTGGCATTCGGCGCGCAGGGCCCGGCGGGCCGACTGCTCGAGAATGCGTTCGGCACCAGCGTCATGTTCCGCTGGACCGGCGCTGCGATTGCCGCCGCCATCATGGCGCTGCCCTTGATGGTTCGCGCCATCCGCCTCTCGATCGAAAGCGTCGACCGCAGGCTGGAAAGCGCCGCGCGAACGCTCGGCGCAGGGCCGTGGCGCAGCTTTTTCGAGATTGTCGTGCCGCTGTCCCTTCCCGGCGTCTTCGCGGCCATGGTGCTTGGTTTTGCCCGCTCGATCGGGGAATTCGGCGCGACGATCACCTTCGTCTCCAACATTCCCGGCGAGACGCGCACGCTCCCGCTGGCGATCTATTCCACCTTGCAGGTGCCGGGCGGAGAGGCGCTGGCGACTCGGCTCGCGGTCATCTCCGTGGCATTGTCGCTGATCGCACTGATCGCGGCGGAAGCACTCGCCCGCAGAGGCTCGACGACAAGGACCGGCCATGTCCTTTGACATCGACATTGCCGTGCAGCGCGGCGAGCGGCGCATCATCGGCGGCTTCAAGGTTCCCGATGGGCTGACCGCGCTGTTCGGACCCTCCGGAGCGGGCAAGACGACCCTGCTCGATGCCGTGGCCGGTCTGCTGCGGCCCGAGCGTGGCCGGATCGTGGTCGCGGGCAAGGTGCTTTTCGACAGCGAGGCCGGGATCGATCTCAAGCCCGAAGCACGCGCTTGCGGATATGTATTCCAGGACAACCGGCTGTTTCCCCACCGCTCGGTCATGGGTAACCTGCTTTATGGCTGGCGGCTGGCTCCCGCCGAGCGTCGCTGGATCTCGCCCGACGACGCTGTAGCCTTCCTCGGCATCGGCCACCTACTGGATCGCAAACCGGCGACGCTATCCGGCGGAGAAGCACAACGCGTTTCGCTGGGCCGCGCGCTGCTCAGCGGCCCGCGCTTCCTGCTCATGGACGAGCCGCTGGCCTCGGTCGATCTTGCCCGGCGCGAGGAGATCATGCTCCTGATAGAGCGCATCCGCGACGAGATGCGCATCCCGATCCTCTATGTCAGCCACGATCGCGGCGAGGTCGACCGGCTGGCAGACCAGATCATCCCGATCGATCCGGGCTGACTGGCTCAGTCCCGCTGATAGACCGTCCTGCCTCGCGCGATGGTCTCCACAACCTTGATGTCGGCAAGCCTGGCCGGATCGGCAGTCAAGGGATCAGCGTCGAGGATCACAAGGTCGGCGCGCTTGCCCGCCGTGATCGTGCCCTTGCTGCCTTCCTCGAAATACTGCCGCGCGCCGTTGATGGTCAGGGCCTGTAGCGCTTCGTAGGCGGTGATCCGCTGCTCCGTGCCGAGCACATGGCCGCTGCGGGTCGCGCGATTGACGGCAATCGAAAGCAGCCGCATCGCCATGGGCGGCACCACCGGCGCATCATTATGGATGGTGAAGGGCAAGCCGCGCCGTATGGCGGATCGTGACGGGCTGATCCGGCTGGCGCGCTCGTCGCCGAAGATCACACGGTGCCAGTCTCCCCAGAAATAGGGATGCACCGCATAGAACGACGGCACGATGGCCAGTGTCCTGGCCTGATCGAGCTGCATCTCGGTCATCAGCTGGCCGTGGATGATGACGGTGCGGTGATCGACCTTTGCCTCGCCGATGGCGCTGCCGACCGAATCGATGAGCAACTGGATCGCGGCATCGCCGTTGGCATGGGCCAGCACCGGCGTTTTGGCGGCAATGCAGTTGGTGAGGTCCAGCATGAACCGCGATGGATCGACGGTCGGATAGGCGACATAGTCAGCACCCTTCCCTTCGGGCGGCAGCAGGTAGGGTTTGGACAGCCATGCCGGGCGCCGCTGCGGCGCACC
>JAURNJ010000291.1 GCA_030830245.1 Novosphingobium sp.
AGGACTGGATCGAAGTGGCGGCCCGCCTCGGCGCGACGGTGATCCGTGTGTTCGCCGGGCCACAAAAACCGTTCAACGACTGGCGCATGGCTGCGGGTGGCGCGAAACGGGAAGAAGTCGAGAAATGGATGGCCGATGACGTGCGGGCCTGCGCCGAGCACGGGGAAAAATTCGGCGTGCTGGTCGGCGTGCAGAACCACGGTGACTTCCTCAACACCGGCGAGGAGCATCTGAGCCTGCTGCGGCGGGTCGACCATCCCTGCTGCGGCGCGTTGGTGGATACTGGAAAATACCTCACCGCCGATCCCTACGCCGACATCGCGCTGATCACGCCCTACGCGGTCGGCTGGCAGATCAAGGAGACCCTCGGGAGCGACCTGAAATCTCCGCGTGCCGATTTCAAACGGCTCATGCGCATCATCGCCGACGGGGGCTACCGCGGCTTTGTGCCGATCGAGACGCTCGCGATGGGTCGTAAGGACTACCAACCCGCGGCGGAGGTGGAAATGGTGCTGAAAGGCATGCGCGAGGGAATCGCCGCACTCGGGTAAGAAGAGCGCGACCTCGTGCGGAACGTCGGCGGAAAGACTCGCTTCAGTTCGCCCGCAGCGGTAGCAGCGTCTTCGGCCATGGCGGCGGCGGGAACGATTCCGGCGGCCAGTGCAGCTGCGCCGAGAACGATTGCGAACTTCTTCATTTGGGAAACCCTCTTTCTGATTGACTGCCCTTAGATCGGGCTATAGTCCTAAACTAGGTAAGTAATTTATGTGCCGGTTGTCAAGTGCATTTGCTGCAACACAGCACGCATTTTTTGCAGCTTGTCCAGAAAGCTAATCTGCCGAATTGTATCAGCTTGTCGCAGGTGCGAACAATCCGATTGAAATCGCAGCCCTTTGCGAATCGAGACCGTCCTGCACTTGATCGTCTGCGCGATCCTCTCGCGGCTTGATCGCCTGCCCTTTTGTCGCCAGAGACGAACGGGTTCGTATCAGCCTTGAGCGGGTGCGCCGATTTTCCAGACCGGGACAGGACCACAATGACGACAAAAGTGATGCAAGGCGTGCGCGTGCTCGAAGTCGCGCAGTTCACCTTTACCCCCGCCGCAGGCGCGATCCTTGCCGATTGGGGCGCGGACGTCATCAAAGTCGAACATCCGGTGCGCGGCGATACCCAGCGCGGGTTTCTCAACCTTGGAGGCTACCAGGTCGATCCGATGCGCCACACGCTGATCGAGCACCCAAACCGCGGGAAGCGATCGGTCGGCATCGACCTGTCTACGCCGGAGGGCCAAGAGGTGCTCTATGAACTGGCCAAGACTGCGGACGTTTTCCTGACCAACTACCTGCCGCATCATCGGCAGAAGAACAAATTCGATGTCGAGCACATCAGGGCCATCAAGCCAGACATTATCTACGCGCGCGGAAGTGCCTTCGGCGCGAAGGGGCCGGACTACGCACGCGGCGGCTTCGATGGCACCGTGTTCTGGTCAGGCAGCGGCATTGCCTATGCTCACAGCCCGGAGGAACTGGGCGGACCGCTCAGCCAGGCAATCCCCGCATTCGGCGATTCCATCGGTGGTATGTTCATCGCGGGCGGCATTTCGGCCGCGCTGTTTCACCGGGAAAAGACCGGCGAAGGCACGGTGCTCGATGTCTCGCTCCAGTCCACCGCCTGGTGGGCAGCCGGCGCTTCGCTCAGCCAGCAGATGGAGCATGGCGTTTCCCAGAGGGCGCAGATGCCGACCTCGGGCGGCATGCAGGTCAACCCCTTTCTCGGCAATTTCTGGACTTCCGATGGGCGCACCATCAACCTGTGCATTCTCAGCCCGACCGGCCTGATCGAGGACACCTTTGCGCATGTGAACCGGCCCGAGGCGGCCAAGGATCCCCGCTTCGCCGATCCGCTTTCTCTGTTCAAGAACGCCAAGGCGGCCAGCGACATCCTGGTCGAGGCCTTTGCCGAGCACCCGTTCGACTACTGGCGCGAACGGCTCAAGACACTCAAGGGCCAATGGGCCGCCGTCATCAATTTCGCGGAAATGTGCGAGGACGAGCAGGCGCTCGCCAACGACATGGTGATCGAGGTCGAAGCCCCGGATGGCGGCGCGCCAATCAAGCTGGTTCGCGGCCCGGTTCAGTGGAACGGCGAGCCACTTGAAACGACGCGTGCACCGCAGGCTTCCGAACATACTGAAATAGTTCTGCTTGAGTCCGGGATCGAATGGGACCGCATCGAGGCCTGGAAGGCCAAGGGCGCGATCGCCTGACGTTCCCTTCTCTACTACAGGCTTGAACACGGCGGCGTTCCGCGCTTAAGGGCGTCTTGCACGCTGCCTTGCAGCGTTCGAAATCACGAAGGATAGTTCACAATGAAACCCGGAACCCGTTTGAAGAGCGCCGCCTGCGATACCGAAGTCATGGTGATCCGCACCGCTGGCGGAACCATCGAGTGCGGCGGCGCGCCAATGGCAGAGGCCAAGCCTGCCGAGGCAGCCGCGCTTTCGCCCGACCATTCCAACGGTTCGCTGATGGGCAAGCGCTATGTCGACGCCGACAACACCTATGAACTGCTTTGCGTGAAGCCCGGCAAGGGCTCGCTCTCGGTCGATGGCGTTGCGCTGGTGACCAAGGACGCCAAGCCCCTCCCCGCCTCGGACTGACGCGCGGACAGGCCACCCACATGAACATTGCCCTGCTTCTCGAAATGGCGGCCGATGCCGCCCCCGATCGCATTGCGCTGGTCTGCGACAGCAAGCGCTGGACCTATGGCGACTTGCTCGCAGCCGCCCGCGGGGCCTTCGAGATAATCCAGGAAAGCGGGGTGGATTACGTCGCCTTGCTCGACGAGAGCAGTGAGGCATCGATGATCGCGCTGTTCGGCGCGGCCCTTGCTGGCGTACCCTATTGCCCGCTGAACTATCGCCTGCCGGATGAAGACCTGGCTGCACTGCTGGAACGCATCGCCCCTGCCCTCGTCATCGGCGACGAGGAACGCGTGGAGCGCATCGCCGGGAGCCAAGGCCACACGGTCTTTGCCCGCGAGCTGTTCACCCTCAAGGCCCAGGAAAGCTGGCCCGAGGCTGGAGATCGCGAATACGATCCCGGCGAAGGCATCGCCGTGCAACTGTTCACCAGCGGCACCACCGCCGCGCCCAAGGCCGCGATCCTGCGCCATTCGAACCTGCTGGGCTATATCCTTGGGACGGTGGAGTTCGCCTCCGCCGACGAGGCCGATGCCGCGCTCGTGGTCGTTCCGCCCTATCACATTGCCGGTATCTCGGCGCTGCTCTCTTCGACTTACGCCAATCGTCGCATCGTCATGCTGCCTGCATTCGAGCCCGAAGCGTGGCTGAAACTGGCCGAAAGCGAGAAAGTGACCAACGCTTTTGTCGTCCCGACGATGATGGCGCGGATCATCGACAAGATGAGCGATATCCGGCCAGATCTTTCCTCGCTGCGCTCGATTGCCTACGGCGGCGGCAAGATGCCGCGCGAGATCATCGAGAAGGCGCTGGCACTGATGCCCGATACGGGCTTCACCAACAGCTATGGCCTGACCGAAACCAGCTCTACCATCGCCCTGCTCGGCCCCGAGGAACACCGCGCCGCGCTGGCATCGGACGACCCAAAGGTTCGCGCCCGCCTGACGTCGCTGGGTATTCCGCTCCCGACGGTCGAGATCGAGATCCGCGGCGAGGATGGCAAGGTACTCGGCCCCAACGAGGCGGGTGAAATCTATGTGCGCGGCGAACAGGTCTCGGGCGAATACAAGGAGCGCAGCGCACTCGACGCCGAAGGCTGGTTCCCGACCCGCGATGCAGGCTTCATGGACGAGGAAGGCTATCTGTTCTTGTCCGGGCGGGCTGACGATGTGATCGTGCGAGGCGGCGAGAACATGTCGCCCGGCGAAATCGAGGACGTAGTGCTTACCCACCCCTGCGTCGGCGATGCTTGCGCCGTCGCCATACCTTCGGTCGAATGGGGCGAAGCGGTCGGCATGGCTATCGTGCCGCGCGAAGGTCAGCCGCCGCCGGGCGAGGATGAGATCAAGGAACTGGTCCGCTCGCGGCTGCTCAGTTCGCGCGTCCCGGAAAAAGTCGTCTATGTCGAAGAGCTGCCCTATAACGAAATGGGCAAGCTGCTGCGCCGCAAGGTAAAGGAAATCCTTGCCGATTGACTCCCTTGCCGCCGCTGAACGCGGGCCGCCGATCCCGCTTTGGCGCTGGGCCGATCGGCAATTGCGCGACCTGGCCGCACTGACCGGCTCGCGGCACATTGCCGCGCTCGATGGCCTGACGATCGTCGGCGAGCGCGGCTCGGCACGCGATTTCGAGATCAGGGGGCGCCGCTCGACTGGCGTCGGCGGCAGCCGCCTCAATCCCACCCGCGATGGCTCGTGGTTCGCGCTAACCATCATGCGCGAGGAAGACCGCGCCTATTTGCCTGCCCTGTTCGGCAAGCAGGGCATGGACAGCGCCAGCGAAGAGGAAATCGCCGACGAGATCGCCCGCCATGACAGCGCCGAACTGCTCGCAACTGGGCGCGCGCTCGGCCTGCCGGTTGCCTGCGCCGACGAAGTGCCAGTCGCGCCGCCCGTCGAAGTGCTGGCGCGCGGCAGCCGCCGCGACAGGCC
>JAURNJ010000292.1 GCA_030830245.1 Novosphingobium sp.
TAGACCACTTGGCCGAACTTCCCGCGCGGGTGGGTTTCAACGAAGTGCTCCATTTCGGCCACGGCCTTGCCGGTCGTCTCCAGCCCGGCCTTGGCATGAACCGCACGGACGAAATGCATCGGATCGGCCATCAGCGCCTCGAACTGCACATCGACGCGCTGCGCCTCGGGCCAGACATCTCGGTCCGCAACGCAGGCGCGCAGCAGGTGATCGACCCGATCTGACCAGTAATCGACCAGCCTCTTCGTATCGATGTGCTCGTACCGCATGCGCTCGCCATAGCCCATCATCGTCGCCGCGGACTGGATCGCATCGACCGGATCGCGATAGGTGATGACCACAGTGGCGTCCGGATAGACCTCCTTGAGCACGCGCAATTGCTCCAGATGCTGCGGGCACTTGTTTACCCAGCGCTTGGGCCGGGTGTCGCCCGCCGCATGCTGCATGATTTGGAGCATTTCCTTCTGGAAGCGGTAATGCGGGGTCTGATCCTCCGCATAATAGGCATCACGCCAGCCCGGCACCCGGCTCATCCATTCGTAATTGTACGAGGCGAAATCCGGGCACATCAGCTCGAGGTCCTCGTGGAAATGGTCCGGGTCCATCGGGTGCATCGCAGTAGTCAGCGGCGAGTTGGCCTGCGCCATCAGCCACTGTTCGTTGGTGCGCACCCAGCGTGGATCGAGGCCGTCCTCGCGCGGCGGCTCCTTGGGGTTTGGCAGCGGCTCGTTAACTTCCCACAGCGGCAGCGAACGCAGGCGGCTGTCCGAGGCGAGCAGGTTCAGCAGGTGCGTGGTGCCTGAACGCGGCAGGCCGACGACGATTATCGGGCGTTCGATCTTTTCCTGCGCATAGTCGGGATGGCGCTTGCGATAGTCCTGGGCGATCAGGCGATTGCTGGCATGCCGTGTCGCCATGTCGCGCAGGATCATGCGGTTGACCTGCCGCAGGCTGTCGGCGTTCCACTCGTCCACCAGCCGTTGCAGACGCACCCGGAAATCGGCCGGGCCGAAATCGTCGAGGCCGGTCCGTTCCCGCGCGGCGGCAAGGATGCCTTCCACGCTGAGTTCAACCGGGTTTGCCTCCATATAGGCAATGCCCGCAAGCTGGGCTTCGGTAAGCTGCGGATTGGCGAGGTCGGTGATGCGGATTTGTTCAACCATCAGCCCTTGCCTCCTACCCGGCCGGCCTTGTTCGCGCCGATCTGGTAGCGCAGCCAGCCCGCATACCAGAAGTTCTCCGCGCCGTGCGGCTGGGCCAACAGTGCCTCGTGCACCGCGATCGAAAGGTCGAGCGCTGCCTGATTCTTCGGTTCGGCGGCGAGCACGGCTTCGGTCAATGCCATGGCCCGCTCGGGATCGCCGCTCTTGAGAAGGGATGACGCGCGCTCCAGCACCTTCTCGGTTCCGGCCATTGCCGCCAGTTCGCCCGAGACATGCTCCGGCTGGACCGAGAGCAGCTGGCTGGTGCGATAGCCGTGGAACCAGCCCATGTACTCTTCCCAGATGGTCCGCACACAAAAGCTGACCTTGCCGTAGGCCTGCCCGACATAGAGGTTGTCCGGCAGGGTCACGGTCCGCATCAGCTCGAAGATGTCGACACCCGCGTTCATCCCGTCGAGCGTTTTCTGGTGTACGTAGCTGACTGCATCGTGCAGCCGGTCGAGACAGGTGCGGATCAGCTGCTTGCCGACGACCGGCAGGAAATGCCCGGTGACGAGAATCTCGGGTTCAAGTGCGCGAATACGCTCCAGCGAGTCGAGGTAGTTTTCGGGAAAGCGATACTTGTCTCCCCGGATCGTGCCGAAATTCGGGAAGTGCGGAAACAGCGGCCCGAAGGTGTTGCCCGAAAAGACGATGCCGCGTCCCGGCATGTGGATGGCGAGTGAATCGATGGTCTCGCCGCCGGGCACCGAAAGCAGCTCGAGCTTCACGCCGCCATGGTCCAGCTCCATGCGGTCGGCAAAGGTGATGTCGGGAGTGGGGCGGTCCTGCACCACGAACTTGGCCGACTTCTGCATCTCGTCGTTGTTCTTCATCGGCGCAGGAAACCAGATCTGCGACTGGCGGTTGCGCGCGCCCCAGATGCGCTCATCGTCCTTCTGGCACTCGGGGTTGTTTTCCTGCGCGACGACCTTCGTTTCCGGCCTGCGCAGCTGGGAGACGCCGCCGACGTGATCGACATGGCCTTGCGTCAGGATCAGGTAGGGCAGCGGACCCTTGCGGTATTCGGCAAGCTGGTCGCGGATCGTCGGGGCCTCGAAGCCCATGCCCCCATTGATCTGGATGTCGCCGTCAGCCGTGTTGATCAGGTAGACGTTGGATATGGATTCAATGCCATGGACGCCGTTGCTCACCTTGAACGAAGGCTTCATGCCGGCGAAGCGGTGATCGAACATGGTCGGGCGCTCGGCAACCAGCTGGCGCACGGGATCGGTGGACATGGGTGGCATTCCTCTCTCGTTTTGCGACAAGCTGTAACCGCGAGGGCGACCTTGTCCAGCCTGCGTTGACCGCGCCGCGCTTAACCGACAGGATGCGCGCCATGGCAGAGGACAATTTCACACAGACTGCAGGCGCGGATGGCCTGCACCGGACATATTGCCGACTGTGCGAGGCGCAGTGCGGCATGATCGCCCACGTCAACGGCGGCAGGATCGAGCGGATCGAGCCTGACCGTGAACATCCCGTCTCCGAAGGGCATGTGTGCATCAAGGGCACCTCGTTCGCGGCAGTGACCTACGACCCTGACCGCGTTCTCACTCCTCTGAAACGCATCGGCGGTCCGGGCGAATTCGCGCCGGTTTCGTGGGACGAAGCGCTAGACGATATCGCCGCTCGATTGCAGGCGATTGTCGCAAAGCACGGCGGCGCTGCCATTGGCTCCTACAAGGGCAACCCGGCCAGCTTCGCCACGCTTCATTCGACCTATGGCGCATTGTTCCTCAAGGCCATGGGCGGCTTCAAGAATTTCAACGCGGTTCAGATCGACACCGGAGCCAAGAACCTGGCGCAGGAGCTGGTCTTCGGCAGCGGCGTCGACTGGACCTTTCCCGATATTGAGCGCTGCGATTTCCTGATCATGATCGGGGCAAACCCGCTGGTCTCGCACATGTCGCTGGTTGCAGAGCCACGCGCCCGCGAACGGCTTGACGCGATTGCTAGCAGAGGCGGCGTCGTGGCCATCGATCCGCGCCGCACCGAGACCGCGCGGCGATACGAACACGTGCCGGTCTTGCCCGACAGCGACGCCTGGCTCGTCGGGGCTATGATTGCGCACATCTTCGCCAAGGGCCTGGAATCGCGAACGGTCCTGGAAGAGCGCACCACCGGCTGGGAGCAGCTGCGCGAGGCGCTGGCGCCCCTGACGCCCGAACTGGCAGAGAAGCGCTGCGGCGTGCCCGCAGAGACCATCCGCAAGCTTGCCGAACGGTTCGCCGCCACTCCCGCCGCCGCCTGCTATGGCCGCGTGGGCACCAATCGCGGCCGCTTCGGCACGCTCGTCAATCTGCTGATCGAAAGCCTAAATGTCATTGCCGGCAAGTTCGGTGTGCAAGGCGGGTGGATGACGGGCCTCGCGCCGATCGGCGTGGCCAACTCACCCCCTGCCCATCCCCGCTACGGCGCCATGCGCTCGCGCATCGGCAACCTGCCGATGGTGCTGGGCTCGACACCGGGCGGTTCGCTGGCGGCGGAAATCACCACGCCCGGCGATGGGCAGATGCACGCCCTGTTCGTGGATTCAGGCAATCCTGTGATGGCCTATCCGGATGGCGAAACCCTGTCTGCCGCGCTGGAGGAGCTGGACCTGCTCGTGAGCATAGATTTCTACGTCAACGAGACCACCCGTCATGCCCACTATGTACTGCCCAGCTTGACCTTCCTCGAACGCGAGGACCTCACCGACTACTGGGTGCGCAATGCACCGCGACCGTGGGTTCAATTCAGCCCGGCGGTGATCGAACCCGTGGGCGAGTCCCGCCACGAGTTCGACATCTACAACGCGATCCTTGCGCGCATGGGCCTGCCCGCGCTGTTCTCCGACCCCAAGGCACGGTCCAACGAGGCACCGGCTCTGATGGACGTTGCCGACAGGATGTTGCGCGTCGGCCCCTTTGGCGACGGCATGGGCGACAAGCCCGACGGCCTGACCATGGCTAAACTGCGCGACGAGCACCCATCCGGTACGCGCACGGCGGACCATTTCGACGCTGCCGAAAGCTGGCAACGCGTCTGGACCAAAGATGGCAAGGCGCAGCTTTGGCACGAGGTTACGCAGGCGGAGATCGCCCGACTACTGGCCGAACCAACGGAGCGAGCGGGCGATGAGCTGCTCCTGTTCGGTCGCCGCAAGCTCGGCTCGCTCAACTCGTGGATGCACAATGTCGAGCGGCTGGTGCGTAGCGAAACGCCCAGCCTGATGATGCACCCCAGGGACGCGACGGCGCGCGGCTTTGCCGATGGCCAGACCGTGCGCGTCAGCACAGCGACCGGCGCAGGCGAAGTCTTGCTGGAAGTGACCGAAGAAGTCATGCCCGGATCGGTCTGCTATCCCCACGGTTTCGGCCATTCGGGCGGCTGGCAGCGCGCCAATGCCCTGCCCGGCATCAACATCAACCTGATCGCGTCATCGCGACCCGAGGACTGGGAACAGGTATCCGGCAATGTCCATGTCGATGGGTTTCCGGTCAGGGTCGAAGCGGCCTAGGGCGGAGCCTAGGCAGCATACCGCTGCGTGAACCGGTGCAGTCGCTCGCAGAAGTAGTCGACCGACTGCTCCTTGGAGATCACGTGTTTGCCCAGCGCCAGCCAGGTGCAATAGTAGGACAGGTGCTCCAGCAACAGGTAGGCCTCGACCCAGACCGGGCCGGGATCGCGTCCTTCAGCCGGGGCTTCGGCCTGCGCGCTGGCGAAGGCGGGAATCGATTTGCCCAGCATCTCGATCAGCGCCGGCATCTGGCGAGGCACGCGCATGAGGTAATTGGGCTCGATCGCGCTCATTTCCGACCAGACCATCAGCTCGTCGCGCCGCTCGGCAAAGGTGTCGAGCAGAGACTCGATCCACCTGCGGATCGCGGCAAGGTCGTTCATGTCGACTGATGCGAGGGCGCCCCAGGGGCCGAGCGTCTCGTCGCCCGACATCGCGTGATAGGCCCGAGCGACCTCGAACTTGTCCTTGAAATGCCGATAGAAGGTCGGACGCGAAATCCCGGCCCGCTGCACGATGTCCTCTACCCGCGTCGCGGCATAGCCCTTTTCGAGCAGCACCTCGCGCGCCGCGCCAATGATCGCGCTGCGAGTCTCCAGGGTGCGCTCGTCAGCGGCCGAAACGGCTCCTTCCGAGCGCTTGCGTTTGAGCGCGTAACCGGATTGGGGGCCGGTCATGGCCGCCCTCAGAGCGCCTCGACGATGGTGACATTGGCCATGCCGCCACCTTCGCACATGGTCTGCAAACCATAACGCTTGCCGCGCGCGCGCAGGCTGTGGACCAGCGTCGCCATGAGTTTGGCCCCGTTCGCACCGAGCGGGTGGCCCGTGGCTATCGCGCCGCCATTGACGTTGAGCTTTGCCGGATCGGCACCCATCGCCTTCAGCCAGGCCATCGGCACGGAGGCAAATGCCTCGTTCACTTCGAACAGGTCTATATCGTTCAGCGACATTCCGGCGCGTTCCAAGGCAATCCGGGTGGCGCGGATCGGTTCTTCGAGCATGATCACCGGGTCGCCGCCGGTCACGGTGAGGTGGTGCACCCGCGCAATCGGGCCGAGCCCGTGCGCCTTGACCGCGCGTTCGCTGGCGATCAGCAGCGCGGCGGAGCCATCGGCGATCTGGCTTGCCGTCGCTGCGGTCAGCCGCCCGCCCTCGTTGATCGGTTTGACCCCCGCCATCGATTCGAGCGTGGCGTCGAGGCGAATTCCCTCATCCCGCAGGTGCAGGGACGGTCCATCTTCGGTTTCGACCGTCAGCGGCACGATCTCGGCATCGAAGGCACCCGCCTCGCTCGCTGCAGCCGCGCGGCGATGGCTTTCAAGGCCATAGGCGTCCATTTCCTCGCGCGAAAAGCCGTATTTCTCGGCCATCATTTCAGCGCCGGTGAACTGGCTGAATTCGGCAACTCCGTACTTCTTGAGGGTGCGCTCACTCCACGGCAATCCGCCAATCCCGGCTTGCAGGTAGAGCGACATGTTGGTGAGCATCGGCACCCGCGTCATGCTCTCGACACCGCCAGCGATGACAAGGTCCTGCGTTCCGGAAATGACTGCCTGCGCCGCGAAGTGCACGGCCTGCTGGGCCGAGCCGCACTGGCGGTCGATCGTCACCGCAGGAACGCTTTCGGGCAGCTTCGAGGCGAGCACGACGTTGCGCCCAAACGCGAAACTCTGCTCGCCGCCTTGGGTGACACAGCCGCAGATGAAATCGTCGACCGCTGCCGGGTCGATCCCCGTGCGATCGAGCAGCGCATCGATGCTGGCTGCGCCAAGGTCGGCCGGATGCCAGCCTGCAAGCGCGCCCTTGCGGCGTCCGGTCGCGGTGCGAACTGCATCGACGATATAGGCCTGGGTCACGGTGGCTCCTTTCGTGCTTGACTGTCGGCTTCGGACAGCGTCCTGCCATCGGATGGTTTAAGTCCACTAGCAGAAACACAGGGAGTTCCTACCGGCATGATGCGATTGGTCTCGATGCTGTTCGTTCCGGGCGACCGGCCCGAGCGCATGGAAAAGGCACTGGGAGCGGGTGCGGATGCGCTGATCCTCGACCTGGAGGATTCGGTCTCGGCAGCGCACAAGGCGATGGCGCGCGAAGCAATTGCCACCTTCCTCGACCGACCGAGAACCAACGTGAAGCTGTTCGTGCGGATCAACCCGCTGCAGGGCGACATGGCCCGTGATGATATTGCTGCCGTATTGCCGCATCGTCCGGACGGTATCTGCCTGCCCAAAGCGGAGGGTCTCGCCTCCATCCGCGAGCTGGAAGGGCTTATCGGCGACGTGGACTGCGCGATTTTCCCGCTAGTCACCGAAACCCCGCTCGCGATGTTCCGGCTTGGCGAATATGCCGGGGCAAGCGAGCGAATCTGCGGCCTGACCTGGGGCGCGGAAGACCTGCCCGCCGCTATCGGCGCGACCCAGGCGCGCTTGCCGGACGGAACCTTCACTCCGCCGATAGAACTTGCCCGTTCGCTCACGCTGTTCGCAGCCCATGCCGCCGGGGTCGAGGCAATCGAGACGATTACGCCTAATTTCAAGGACCTGGACGCACTGCGGCGTTATGCGGAACGCGCCGCTGCAGACGGATTTACCGGCATGATGGCGATCCACCCGGCGCAGGTTCCAGTGATCAACGCCGCCTTCACCCCCTCGCACGAGGCGGTGGCGCGCGCGCGCCAGATCGTTGATGCTTTTGCTGCCTCGCCCGATGCCGGAGTGCTCTCCATCGATGGCGAAATGATCGACGCCCCGCACCTGAAACAGGCGCAGCGGGTGCTGGCACGGGCGGGACAATAATCGCCCTCAAACCCGCTGGCGCACGCGAAATGCCTGTGCCATGCAGTATCGACTCGATAAAATTCCGACGGGAGACGCAGAACAGATGTGGCATGAGCTAACCTCCGACCAGCAATTGCTGCGCGACACCACCGCGCGCTTTCTGGCTGACCGCGTGCCTCTCGACAGGCAGCGCAAGAACAAGGACAGTGCGACCGGTTTCGAGCCGGATTACTGGACCAGTGGCGCCGAACTTGGCTGGATCATGCCCCTGGTCAGCGAGGAGAATGGCGGGCTCAGCGTTTCCGGTCGCGGCATCGTCGACCTTTCCCTGATCGCTTACGAATTCGGCCGCCATTCCGCTCCCGGCCCCCTCGCTGACTGCAACGTTGTCGCCAGCGCCCTGTCGGACAGCGGCGATGAAGGCCATGCCGCAGCGCTTGAAGAGATCATGACCGGCAGCGCAATCGCTGCGTGCTGCCTTGGTGCTGCCCCCTGGCAGGAGCCCGGTGAATCGACAATCTCGATTGCACGCGATGGCGACGATCTCGTCATCCAGGGATCGATCAAGCCGGTGGAATCGGCGGCACAGGCCGGGTACTTCCTCGTCACCGGGCGCAGCGAAGGCGGCGTCACGCAGGCGCTCGTTCCTGCATCGACTGCGGGCATTACGGTCAAGAACCTCAAGGCCATCGACGTCTCGCGCAAGTTCGGCGCAGTCAGCTTCGACAACGTTCGCGTTCCGGCGAGCGTACTGGTCGGCCAGTTTGGTGGCGCAGCCGATGCAGTCGCCATGCAGGTGCGTCGGGCAGCGGTGATCCTGAGCGCCGAATCGGTCGGCGCGATGGAGAGCGCCTTCGCCATGACGGTGGATTGGGCTTTCGACCGGTACACCTTCGGACGCGCCCTTGCCTCCTACCAGGCGCTCAAGCACCGCTTCGCCGACTTGAAGAGCTGGCTCGAAGCCAGCCACGCGGTCTGCGACTCCGCCGCTGATGCGCTGGCCGACGGCCTGCCCCGCGCTGCGGAAACCGTCTGCGCGGCAAAGTCCTACATCGGCGAACAGGGTGTCGAACTGGCACAGGATTGCGTGCAGATTCATGGCGGTATCGGCGTAACCTACGAGCACGACCTGCATTTCTTCCTGCGGCGGGTAACACTGAACCGCCTGCTTTACGGAACACCCGGCGACCATCGCCGCTGGCTGGCGCAGATGCAGATCGAGAAGGAGTTGGCGGCATGAGCACCGAAATCGAACCCGTCGAGGAATTCCGCCTGCGCGCACGCGAATGGATCAAGTCCAATCTCGGCCCAACGCAACCTTTTGACCGCACCCAGCACTGCAAGGACGACGAGGAAGAGCTCGTTGCCGTCGCCCGCGACCGCGCCTTGCAACGGAAAATCTTTGACGGCGGCTTTGCCGGTATCTGCATGCCGAAGGAATACGGCGGCCTCGGCCTAACGCCGGAGCATAACCGGGCCTTCAACGAGGAACTGGCTGGCCACGAATACCCATCGCGCTTTGCCGTGCCGACCTTCAATCCCTGCGCCTCGACCATCCTTGAGTTCTGCACTGCCGAACAGAAGGCCGCGCATCTGCGTGCGATCCTCAAGGGCGAGGAAGTGTGGGTGCAGCTTCTCTCAGAGCCGGGCGGCGGCTCGGATGTGGCCGGGATCACCACCTCGGCTGTGCGGGACGGCGATCACTGGGTGCTGAACGGTTCCAAGGTCTGGACATCGCGCGCCTGGTGGGCCGACTGGGGCCTGATCCTCGCACGCACCAACTGGGACGTACCCAAGCACGCGGGCATGACCGTGTTCCTTGTTCCGCTTCGCGCACCGGGGGTTGAAATCCAGCGCATCATCCGCCTCAATGGCGAGAGCGAGGCGTGCCAGGAATTCTTCACGGACGTCCGCATCCCCGACAGCGACCGCGTCGGCGAGATCGATGCTGGCTGGACCATCGGCACACGCTGGATGTTCCACGAGCGCATGGGGCACAACTCTCCCTATGTGACCTATCCTTCTGGCATGACGCTCAGCGCCGCGCAGGAAGACTCGCCCGTCGCCATCGCCCGCAAATCCGGCAAGATCGACGATCCTGCAGCGCGCGAGCTGATTGGCGAGCATCGGGAACTGGGCATCGTCACCCGCGCCCTGCAGGGCCGCATCGCCGAAGCCGCGACCAAGGCCAACAAGGACATGTCGGCAGTCGACCGGCTGTTTCGCGGTGTCGCCAGCGTGCGGCGATCAACCATCGCGTTCGACCTCGCAGGTGCAGGCGCAAGCGTTTGGGATGAGGAGGAAGAAGCTGCAACGGACGCGATCGGCATGAATTTCCTCATGCGGCAGATCTCGTGCATCGGCGGTGGCACTACCGAAATTTCGCGCAACGTCGTGGCCGAACGCATCCTTGGCATGCCGCGCGAAGCCTCGGGCGACAAGGGCGTAGCCTTCCGCGACGTGCCCAAGGGCCCAAGCAGGTCTCAGGGCTGATCGAACGGTTGCCCTACGAGGCTGCCGGGGCGTCCGGTTGGGCCTCGCGCGCATAGCGCGCGGCCAGCCAGGCGCAGACAAACAGCTGGAGCTGGTGAAAGATCATCAGCGGCAGCACGACCATGCCAACCTGCGCGGGTGCGAACAGCGCACCGGCCATGGGCACACCGGAGACCAGGCTCTTCTTCGAGCCGCAAAACAACAGCACGATGGAATCTTCGCGCGACAGGCCGCTCAGCTTCGCCATGGCGACATTGGCAACCATGATGATGGTAAGCATCACGGCGCTGATGACGAGCAAGGCCAGCAGGTCAATCGCATCGACCCTCGCCCAGATCCCGTCGACTACGGCGGCGCTGAAAGCGGAATAGACCACCAGCAGGATCGAGCCGCGATCGACTGGCGCCAGCAGAGTCTCGTGACGCGAAACGAAGCCACTGATCCAGGGGCGCAGCAGGTGTCCAGCGGCAAAGGGCACCAGAAGCTGCCAGACGATGCTCTGCACCGCAGCCCAATCAAACCCCCGTTGCTGGCTCGAAGTGCCGATCAGCAGGCCGACAAGCAGCGGCGTCAGGACAATGCCAAGCAGGTTGGACAACGATGCGCTACACACCGCCGCAGCAACATTGCCCCGAGCCATGGCGGTAAAGGCGATGGACGACTGGACCGTCGATGGCAGCAGCGTGAGGAACAGGATTCCCGAGACCAGCAGCGGACTGATCCAGCCCTGCACCACCGCCACGCAAGCAAGGCCGACCAACGGGAACAAGACGTAGGTCGAGGCCAGCGTCATGCCATGCAGGCGCCAGTTGCCCACACTGTCGAGGATCGCTTCGCGTGATAGCTTCGTACCCTGCAGGAAGAACAGCAGGACAATGGCCGCGTCGGCTAGCAGTGAGAATACGGTCGCGCCAATCCCTTTCGCGGGCAGCAGCGATGCCAGTACGACCGCGCCCGTAAGCAGGACCAGGAAGGGGTCGATCGACCTCAGCGATGGCGTGCCGGTTGCGATGTGATCCCCCATTCCCCTGAAACGACGCGCGATCACTCTTGCCTGTGATCGCGGATGTGCCAAGCCCTATCGATCATTGGCAACGAGGTGCGCTGATCTTCGCAGGACTTCGCGTAAGTTACGCAAAGCCTACCTGAATGGCGGCTCGTTAAATGCGCGCAGCTTGCGGCTGTGCAGGCGACTTCCGGCCGCGCGCAATTGTTCGACAGTCTCGATGCCGATCTGGATATGCTCGCGGATGGCGCGCTCGTAAAACAGGTTGGCCTGCCCCGGCAGTTTTATCTCGCCGTGCAGCGGCTTGTCGGAAACGCATAGCAAGGTGCCGTGCGGAACCCTGAACCGCTGCCCCTGCGTGGCCACGGTGGCCGATTCCATGTCGACCGCGATCGCCCGCGACTGGCTGAAGCGAAGCGCAGATTCGCCGTAGCGAAGTTCCCAGTTGCGGTCATCAGTCGTCACGACGGTACCTGTGCGCAGACGGTCACGCACCGTATCGGCATCGTCGCCCGTCACAATTTCCGCCGCCCGATAAAGCGCCTGCTGCACTTCTGCGATTGGTGGCACCGGCATTTCCGGGGGCAGGATCGCGTCGAGCACATGGTCATCCCGCAGATAAGCGTGCGCGAGCACATAATCGCCGATCATCTGGCTTGAACGCAGCCCGCCGCAATGCCCGATCATGATCCAGGCTTCGGGGCGGAGCACCGCAAGGTGGTCTGTCAGTGTCTTGGCATTGGATGGGCCGACTCCGATGTTGACCAGCGAGATGCCGTCGCCGTCCCTGCCAATCAGGTGGTAGGCTGGCATCTGGTGCCGGCGCCAGGCGCTGTCCGCGACAGCCTCTACAATATCGGCACTGGTATGCAGCTCACCATCGCCGGCACAGCTTAGCGCCACATAGCGCGAATCCGTCCCCAGCTGCTCCCCGGCCCAGCGCACGAATGCATCGACATAGCGGTGATAGTTGGTGAACAGCACATAGCGCTGGAAATGCTCGGGAAGCGTACCTGTATAGTGCGTGAGCCTCGCAAGGCTGAAATCGGTGCGCAGCGCATCGAACAGGGCGAGCGGGTGACTATCGCCGCTAGCCGCTGCAAATCCGTCGACGATGTGGTCACCGATCAGCGCCAGTTCGGTCGCCGGGAACACTGCGGCAAGCTCTTCGGCGCGCAGGTCGCCGAGCTGGAGCGCATCGACCACATAAGGAAACGGAATCTCGATGCCCGAAATGCAGACTTCGGCCTCGAAGTGATGGTCCCTTGCCAGATTGGTCAGCTGCTCGACGAAATAGCGCTCGAACAGTCGGGGACGGGTGATCGATGCGCGATAGGTTCCCGGAACGACATCGCGGCGCTGCGAGCGGTGGGTCCTGGAGTCTGCCCGTTTACCCTGAACATGGATGCGCAGTTCGGGATACATGAACTTGCCGGCGCAGCGTTCATCGGGATCGGGAACGGCGCCGGTCGAGATGTAGTCTGCAACTGCCTCGCGCAACGCATTTGCCGCATTCTCGAAGCACTGCTCGAGCTGGTCCACAATGGCAAGCGGATCGGTCATGTCCACGGCAGGCACCTCGATCGATTATTTGTTCGATATTAGACCGCTCCTGCCACGAGGTCACCCGGATTCATTGTGCGGCGCAGCAATCAATCCCGCAAATCAATGCCGTATATACGGACGAGTCGTTGCCTTGTTGACCTTCGGCACTGCGATGGCCAACAGTCCGCCGAGCAAAAATACCTCGAGCATCATCACGGAGCAGGACCAGAATGACAGTCAAGACCGAGCTACTTTCCGCCAGCGACGAAACCATCGAAGATGCAATGCAATATGCCTCGCCCATGGTGCTGCGCGGCCTGCTGCACCAACTGACGGGTGACACCGATGTCATCGACATGGCGCCCGGAGCTGCTGCCAAGTTCGTTGTCGGCAGCGAGCTGGCCGATCCGGCCCATGAGGTGCTCATCAGGAAGAAAGCAGCCGACTTCCTCAAGAAGTATCGTGACAGCGGCGCAGGCGAGATCGATCTTGGCCCGCTCGACCGACTGCGCACCAGCCTTTCGCTTACCGCCGGCAAGGACATTCCCGCCGATGAGTTCGACATTTGGCTCGAAGAAACCGCGCTCGATCGCTGGGCGCGCGGGGTAAAATGGTCTGATGGAGCGCCGCCTGCCAAGGCGTCGGGCTTCAAGGTCGCGGTCATCGGTACCGGCATTTCCGGCTTGAACACCGCCGTGCAATTGAAGCGCGCGGGCATCCCCTTCACCGTGTTCGAGAAGAATCCCGAGGTCGGCGGATCCTGGTACGAAAACCGCTATCCCGGTGCGCGCGTGGACACGCCGAGCCGCGGCTACACCCACCTGTTCGCCTATGACTATCCGTTCGAGTGGGGCTATTCGCCTCGCGATGTGAACCTCACCTACTTCAAATGGATCGCGGACAACTTCGAAATCCGTGACAACATCCGGTTCAACACCGAAGTCCTCAAGATGACGTGGGACGAAACTGCCAAGGTCTGGTCGCTCGATGTGCAAGGACCATCAGGCGCGGCTTCGGAACAATTCAACGCGGTCATTTCGTGCGTCGGGTTTCTCTCGCGCCCGCAAATGCCCGAAATCGAAGGGATGGACAGCTTCGAGGGAACGCTTTGCCACAGTGCGGCATGGCCTGAAGGCCTCGACATCACCGGCAAGAAGGTCGCGATCGTCGGCTCTGGCGCTTCCGGCTATCAGACCGCCCCGGTAATCGGGAAGATGGCGGCGAAAACCTACCTGTTCCAGCGTCAGGCAAACTGGCTTTACGAAGATCTTTCCTATCTCAAGCCTTTGCCCGAGCAGACGCTTTGGCTGGATCGCAATTTCCCGTTCCATGCCAACTTTGTGCGCTTCCGTGTGGCTGCGCTGGTCGCACCGGGCGGCAGCGGCGCCCTGAAGGTCGATCCCAATTTCAAGGATCCTCACGCCGTCAGCCCGATCAACAAGGCGCTGCGCGATGCCTGCGTGGCATTTGTTGAACGCAAACTTGGGTCAAAACCGGAGCTGGCTGCAAGGATGATCCCCAACTTCCCGCCGATGGCCTCGCGCCCGATCCGGGTGGATACCAACGAAAGCGTGCTCGATGCGCTCGCTCGCGGCGATGTCGAACTGGTGAGCGACGGGATCGAGCAGATCACTCCCACCGGAGTCGTCGCAGGCGGCA
>JAURNJ010000293.1 GCA_030830245.1 Novosphingobium sp.
CGAGCGGGACAGGCACGACAATCAGCGCGAAGACCAGCATTGCCTGCTTGCGCGCGGCATTCACGGTGCGTCCTCGCGCCAGCAACGCCGGAAAGAGCGATCCGCCCGAAAGCGCGCCCAGCGCAGCGAGACTAAAGGCGAGAGCGGTTGGCCCGACCAGTTGCTCCTGGCTGAGGTTGAACACCTTGTGAAACAGGTCAGGCAACCAGAACGTGAAGAACCACCAGAACATATCGGTGATCGCCTTCGCACCGGCAATCGCCCAGGTTGCCCGGTCGCGCGCCGCTTCGCGAAAAGAGAGCTTCTCGCCTGCCTCTGAGCCTGCGGCACGCGGCAGGGGCTGGAGGCGCCGGGTGCCAGCTATCCAGAACAGGATCCAGATGAAACCAAGCGCCCCGGTCACGATGAAGGCAGCCTTCCAGCCATAGATCACCGCGAAGGGAATAACCGTAAGCGGGGCAAGGATATTGCCGATATTGGGCGCGGTGTTGACGATGCCCAGCGCCATCGAGCGTTGGCGGATAGGCAGGTATCGCGCGGCCGCCTTGACTGCTGCGGGCGTGTTCACCGCCTCCGCCGCCACCAGCACGATCCGCGCGGTGAGGAACTGGGTGACCGAAGCGGCAAAGGCATGGGCAATTCCGGCCATGCTCCAGATCACCACCGCCGCTCCATAGGCCAGCCGCACCCCGAACCGGTCGATCAGCCAGCCGACGAAAATCAGCGCGGCAGCGGCGGCGAGCTGCGACATCGCAGCGAAATGGGCGAATTCAGCGTCGCCCCAGCCGTATTCCGCCTCAATCGAAGGTTTGAGCAGCGAGAGCACCTGCCGATCGACATAGTTGAGGATAGTGCCGAAGAACACCAGTGCAATCAGGAATTTGCGCGCCCGCGCCAGGCTGCGGTCCTCGCTTGCCTCCATCCCCTATCTCCCTCACCGCGACATTCAACTTGCACCTTACGCCGCCGCGCGGATAAGGAAAGTCCAATATGACACCGCGAGACACAAACGTGGCTCCACCCTCGAACGGTTCGGGCTGGTCGGGCATCGACTGGGAAGCGCTGCCGCATGGCGGCGACCTGTTCGGCGAACTCGACTATGCCGAACATCAAGCCCGCAAGACGAAGCACCGCGATTCCATCTGGCCGGGCATGGTCATATGCGCGGTGGCGGCCGGATCGGCGGCCTGGCTCTCCGAGCACTACGGCTTTCCGATGATGCTTCTCGGGCTGCTGATCGGCCTGTCACTCAATTTCATCACGCGAGACCCGCAGACCCATCGCGGGTTGGACTTCGCCTCGCGAACCTGCCTGCGCGTGGGCATCATCGCACTTGGCCTGCAGGTGACCTTCGAAGAGATCCGACAGCTTGGCTGGCCTGCCTTCGCTGCCCTGCTTGCGATCATGACAGTGACTATCGCAGCCGGGATGGGCGGCGCACGGCTGTTTGGTCAGTCGCGCTATTCCGGATTGCTGGCTGGCGGCGCGACGGCGATCTGCGGGGCGAGCGCCGCCCTCGCCCTCTACGGGATGATCGGCCGCGACCGGCTCTCGCAGGCACAGTTCGCCCTGACGCTGGTCGGGATATCGATGGCCAGCGCGCTCGCCATGTCGGTTTATCCCGCGCTTGCCGCAGAGCTGCATTTCTCGGACGAGCAGGCGGGATTCCTCGTGGGCGCTTCGATCCACGATGCCGCCCAGGCAATCGGCGGCGGCTACGCCTTCTCGAACGAAGCCGGTACCTATGCGACCATTGTGAAGCTCTCTCGCGTCGCAATGCTGGCACCCATCGTACTGATCGCCGGCATCTGGCTGAACGCACAAAGGGACAAATCCGCCGGAATTGCAGTCTGGCGCCGGATTTCGGTTCCGGGCTTCATCATCCTGTTTCTGCTCGTGCTCTGCGCCAACAGCTTTCTGCATATTCCGGATGCTATGCGGACGGCTGCATTGACTGGATCGAAAGCGCTGCTCCTGCTGGCGGTGACCGCAACAGCGATGCGCTCGCGGATGGATCTGTTGATGGAGCTTGGCTGGCGTGCTGTCGGGCCGGTGATTGTCGCAAGCGTGGTCAGCCTGATTGCTTCGCTTGCAATCGCATTTGTCGTCATTTGACGAGGCACGCACTTGGGCGAGCGGATCGACCTGGCGAGTTGGCTCATGGGTAGCAGGCACCGCTGGTCCAAAGCGGTGATTATTTCTTCGTGCGATAGTCCTCGAACGGTTCGTCCCTGACCTGAAGCGCCTCGCGCACATCCTGCCGCATCTTCGCCATGTATTGCCGGCTTGCATCGGTCGTCTGCCCCAGGGCCTGCATCTCGGTTCCCGCGCGCAAGCCCGCGCGCATTCCCATTGCATCCATTTGCCGGTGCACCACGCGCTTGTTGATCTGCGCCAGCTCGGGATCGATCATCGCGATCCTGCTCGCCTTTGCCAGAACCTCGCTCTCCAGGTCCTCCAACGGAAAGGCACGATTGGCGAACCCAAGGCGCACGGCTTCGTTCCCGTCGATGGCGTCGCCTGTCAGCATTTGCTCCATAGCCGCGCGCATGCCCATCAGCCAGACGTGATAGTGATTGTCCGGAGGAGAGATCGAACGCACCGGCGGATAGCCGATCTGCGCGTCCTCTGAAACGTAGACGAGATCGCAGGCAACAGCGAGCTCGGAACCGCCGGCCAGGCACCATCCATGAACCTGAGCAATCACCGGCTTGGCGAGATCCCATATCCTGAAACAACCATCGACGACATGGCGCGCCCACCAGCCCGGTCCTTGCGGTGCATGCCAGGGCGTCGGCCCGAGATGAGCCAGATCGTAGCCCGATGAAAAGCAGGTGCCTGCCCCGCGAATGATGATCACGCGAATCTCGGGATCGGCATCTGCGACATCAAGCGCTGCGAACAGCTCGCCGCGCAGGGCGTTGGAAAGGGCGTTGCGCTTGTCGGGACGGTTCAGTGTCAGCCGCCGCACATGCTGCACAGGATCGTCGATCAGAACCAGTTGCGAACCCGTCATTCATCAGCCCCCGTCATGTCGGCACGATTGCCGATCTGGCCGACAAACATGCCTTGGGCTGAAGGCATTGCAACATCATTCTTGCAACCGTGGGAAGACACAACTGCCCGGCTACAAGGGCAGTTGTGTGCCGCCGCCAAATCCGGCAGAATCCAATAGCTAGGGGCAAGGACTTGGCAATCAGAAGCAAGCCGCCGGGAAAGGAAACGAGATGAACCTTGAAGACATGATCCTCGTCAGCGTGGACGACCACATCATCGAGCCGGCCACCGTGTTCGACAACCACATGCCGAAGAAGTTCGCGGATCGCGCGCCCAAACTGATCTACGACCGCGAGAGAAATCTCCAGGTGTGGTCGTGGGAAGGCGGGGTGACGGCAACGCCGTTCATCTGCGCGGTTGTCACGCTTCCACCGATGGAATGGGGTTACGACCCGACGACCCTCGCCGAAATGCGTCCCGGCTGCTGGGACGTGAACCAGCGCGTGCGCGACATGGACGCGAACGGCATCCTTGCTTCGATGAATTTCGCTTCGTTCCCCGGCGCGGTCGGCACTTTCTTTGCCGGAGCCAAGGACAAGGATTTCGCCTACACCACGCTGCAGGCCTACAACGACTGGTACATCGACGAGTGGTGCGCTTCCCACCCCGGCCGCTTCATTGCCTGCCCCCTGCCCGCGATCTGGGATCCGGATCTCGCGGCAAAGGAAGTGCGCCGCGTTGCCCGCAAGGGCGCAAAGGCGATCAGCTTCTCCGAGGCGCCCGAAACCTTCGGCTATCCCAGCATTCACACTGGCGAGTGGGACGGGTTCTTCAAGGCCTGCGTGGACGAGGGCGTCGTCGTCGCCATCCATATCGCATCCTCCAACATGTCGCAGGGGGCAAACCCCATGGCCTCCATGAACGGCGAAGGCCCGCCCATCGAGGTGACAAGCACCCTGCCCTGCTGGAACTCGGTCGACTGCGCCGCGAACCTGCTCTGGTCGAAGTCGCTGGTGAAGTTTCCCGATCTGAAGATCGCTCTTTCAGAAGGCGGCACTTCGTGGATTCCCGGCTTCCTCGATCGCATGGAGCGCCAGTTCCACCTTCAGAAGTGGGCGCAATCGGATCTCGGCGGGCTCACACCCACCGAGATGTTCCGCAAGCACTTTCTCGCCTGCTTCATCAGCGACCCGTCCGGCCTACTGCTGCGCAACCGCGTCGGGATCGAGAATATCGCCTATGAAGTCGACTATCCCCATTCCGACTGTACGTTCCCCGGTTCGCCCGAAGAGCTTTGGGAGCATCTGGTCGATGCCCAATGCACCGATGACGAGATCAACAAGATTACCCATGAAAATGCCGCCAAGTGGTTCAATGTCGACCTGTTCGAACACATCGACAAGAAGGACGCGACGGTCGGCGCTCTGCGCGCGCGGGCTGCAGACATGGACATCTCGATCCGCACCAAGGCACAGTACCGGGAGGACTATGAGCGCCAGTACGGCGCGGTTGCCTGATCGATCGAAAGCGACTCCGCGATGGCTTGCGGAAATCCGCTCATTTCGGTGGATTTCCGCAAACACGCCTCGAAAGCCGGGACACTGACATGAAATTCGGCGCTGCACTGATCGGCATCAGTCCGCGGTTCTATGCGGAAATTGCCCAGATAGCCGAAGCCGTGGGCTTCGAATCGATCTGGGTACCGGAACATCTCGTGTTCCCGGCAAACATGCCGCCGCAGTATCCCTACTCGGACAGCGGCCTGCCTCCGGTTTCGGCGCAAACGCCGCTTTACGATCCGTGGGCCGTGCTTGGCTACCTGGCCTGCGCAACCACCACTTTGCGACTGGCTACGAACGTATTCATTGCGCCACTGCGGCATCCGCTGATGATTGCCCGTTCGCTCGCGACGGTGGACAGGCTTTCGGGAGGCAGGGTTACGCTCGGCGCTGGTGTCGGCTGGCTCTCGACCGAGTTCGACGCGGTCGGCGTGCCGTTTCGCGAACGCGGCGCACGCATGGATGAAATCGTACCGCTGCTGAGACGGCTCTGGACCGAACCGCAAATCGAACACCATGGCCGATTCTACGACTTCGATCCGGTATGTTTCGAACCCAAGCCCATCCAGTCGCGGACAGGCGGGATCCCGATCGAACTCGGCGGCAGTTCGCCAAAAGCGCTGGAGCGCGCTGGCCGGATTGGTGACGGCTGGATCGAAATCGGCGCGTCAACATACGACGATCTGGCGCGAAAGCTGGATGTCATCCACCGTGCCAGAGCCGACGCAGGCAGGGAGCACCTGAATTTCGAGGTGACTTCCGGAACGTGGCTGATCGAGGGCGCGTCCGCAATTGAACGCGCTGCCTGGATGGGAGTGACCCGTATCATCGCATCGCCTCCGATGGGTCCGAAAGCGTTGACGCCGGACGAGTTCCGGTCTTGGGCAGAGGAATATGCCTCGGCAAACTTTGGTTAGATCGATGCGCCTCGCCCCGCGCTGAAAGGATTCGCAAATCCCATGTCCGCACCCGAAGGGCTTGCTAGTCCGACATCGATGAAACTGGTCGTTTCCGACCTAAAGAAATCCGAGACATTCTATCGGAAGATCTGTTTGTTCAGGGACGCCAGCACCCTCCACTTCCAACTGGGCGGACGGCCGTTTTCGGAGGTGATCCTGCGCGAGACCGAAGGCAACGGCAGCTTGACCCTGATGGCGTTCGACGATGGCGAGGCGCCTTCCCCCGGCGCTGCGGTCCTCACGTTTTCCACTGACGATCTTGAAGCCTTCGCGAGACGGGCGATAGACGCTGGCGGGGAACAGATCGCCGAAGCGCGGGGGCTGCGCCTTGGCAAGTGGAACGCCCTGATCGCCGAGTTCACCGATCCCGACGGAAATTTCCTGCAGGTGCTCCAGACCATCGAAGTAGAAGCCTGAACGCCGTGGCTGCTCCCCTCACGCAGAACAGCGCCAGTGGCGCAGACCAATCAACAAGTGAGCAACCGGCTTTTCCGGAATGGTTCGTCGAAGCGCGCGCCCTTGCGGGCGGTCGCTACGGTTCGATTGAACATGACGGATGCACAATCGCCTACCAGACATGGGGCAAGGCCGGATTGGAGCCGATGCTCATGCTGCACGGCGCGGGCGCCAGCTCGGAATGGTGGGAGGCGACGGCTATATTGCTGGCGGACCGGTTCCACATCGTCGCGCCCAGTTTCGCCGGGGTCGGGCGCTCGCAGTGGCGAGAAGCCTATACGATCGAACAATGCGTTGCAGAGGCGATGGACTGTGCCAGGGCCGAAGGAGTGGTCAGCGCGGATGTCCGTCCGATTTGCGTGGCTCACAGCTTCGGGAGCGAAGTCGGGGTGCGGCTCGCGATCGATCCCGGCGAGGTCATATCGCAATTGATCATGGTCGATAGCCTGATCGGACTTTACGGTTCATCGGGAGCGAATTTCCCGCTGCGCGAGCGACAGTTCTATGCCTCGGCCAGCGATGCCGTGCAGCGCTATGCCACCGTGCCGCGCGACGATTTCGGCCCGTCGTTCCTGCGAGCCCATGTCGCGCGCCAGTCCCTCGAAAGCGTGACCTTGCCGTCGGGAGATGCAGCCTGGACCTGGCGGGCCGATCCCAATGTCATGGCCAAGCTCGCCCACGAGACGGTCTTCGATCGTATCGGTGACGCGCTTTGCTCCGTCGATTTCATCTTCGGCGGGCTTTCGAGCATGAATTCAGCGGAACTGCGCCAGCGACAGGCGGAAGTGCTGAAGCGCGAGGCAGTGTTCCTGGGAATCGACGATGCCGGCCATCACATCCCCTTGGACCGACCCGCAGAGTTGGCGGACGCGATCCGCAAGCTCGTCGCCCTCCGCCAGACCTGACTCGAGGCAGTCGCTGATCGGCTGCTCTTGGCGCAAATCCCGTTGATGATATGGAACCTGCATGACCGACAGGAGCGCGATTCAGGCCACAGCACCGGAAAGCAGGCAAAGCGTCCGAGACCCCTACATCGATGAAATCATAGGGCCCGGCAAACTCTACGAAACGGAGACCGTGCTGGTTTCAGGTGTCGCGCACGAGGTATTCCGGGGCGCGCCTCGCACCCTCGCCGACATTTACCAGGTCGCGGAAGCGCTTGGCGACAGGACCATGATCGTCAATGCCGATCAGGTCTTCAGCTATGGCGAGATTTTCTCGCGCGCCGCGCATCTTTCGAAACGATTGAAGCAGGAGTTTGGCACCCGGCGCGGGACAATCGTGGCAATCGCCATGGCTAACAGCGTCGAATGGGTCGTCGCCCTGATCGCGATCACCGCTGCGGGAGGCACGGCAGCGCTCGTAAACAGCCGGGGTTCGGCCGAGGAAATCGTCCATGCCATTTCGTCGGTCGGCTGCGACCTCGCGATCCTCGACGATGAGCGCACCGCCATGATCGAGGGCGCGAATTCTGACGGCGGCTGGGCGAAGCTAGTGCTTAGCCCAGACAAACCGCAAACACGCAGCAAACCGCCTCGCAAGCTGCATTGCGAACCAGTGCAGCCCATAGACGGCGCGGTCATTCTCTACACTTCGGGAACCACGGGCCGCCCCAAGGGCGCGCTGCTCAGCCATGGCGCGCTGGCCCATGCCGTTACACTCAGCAAGGTCATGGGCACCCTGCAAGACCTGATCTACGAACGGGAAAGCGGGAACAGGGTGCCTGCCGACCGCAGTTCCATGGCAGGACCGGCAATGGTGCTGACGCCTATGTTCCACCTGACAGGAATGCTGCCGGTGGTGCGCGGGATGAGCCTTGGCGCCACGATCCACATCATGGGCAAATGGAATGTCGATACCGCCTTCGACATGATCGAAACCTCGGGCCTTTCACGCATCGCCTTTGTTCCGACCATGCTGTTCGACATGGTCCAGTCGCCGCGCGCGACACCGGAGAACCTCGCTGCCCTTCGCCATCTTGCCTATGGCGGCGGTCCGCTCAACATGGAACTGGTCGAGGAAATCCGCCGGCGGATGCCTGCAAGCGTCATTACCAACACCTACGGGCAGACCGAGAATACGGGCTGGGCCTGCTCGTTAAGCGGCAAGGCCTATCTCGACAATCCGCAGTCTTGCGGCTGGGCCTGTCCCACGGTTGATGTCGAGGTGAGGCGCGAGGATGGCAGCAGGACCGACATCGACGAGCCGGGAGAGCTCTGGGTACGCAGTGCCGCGGTCATGTCCGGCTATGTCGGCGATCCCGAAGCCACGAGGGAAACGCTCGACGCGCAAGGCTGGTGCGCGACTGGCGATATCGGCAAGCAGGATGCGCGGGGACTTTTCACCATTCTGGACCGCAAGAAGGACATGGTGATTTCTGGCGGCGAAAACATCTATTGCGCCGAGGTGGAGCGGGTGCTGTTCGA
>JAURNJ010000294.1 GCA_030830245.1 Novosphingobium sp.
CTTCCAGCGTGACGGTGCGCGTGCCGGCCAGCATCGCGTGGCCGTCGAACACGCGGGCGTTTGTGAATGTCGGCATTGTCCTCTCTCCCGGGAAAGCCGAGAACCTCGGGCGCAGACCTACAGGGCAGGCCCGCTGCGGGCAAGGTTCGACGCATCACTGGCATCGCATATTGTGCCGTGCCTGCAGTTGCGGATATGCGGTATGTCAACTGGAACGATAGGGAGAGCCCGGGTGGAAGAAAAGCGCATCATTCGCAGCGACAAGGACGGGCTGTGCACGCTGACGCTCGACCGCACGAACAAGCTCAATGCGCTCGACACCCAGACCTTCGAGGAACTGGACGCGCATCTCGCCGAGATCGAAGCTGCGACCGATACTATTGGCTGCGTGCTGCTCAGGGCCAATGGCCGCGCCTTCTGCGCCGGAGCTGACCTTGGCGGGATCGGCGCAGGCTTCACAGATTCGCGCTTCAAGCCCGGCGTGATCGAGCGGCTCGACTGCCTGCCGCAGCCAGTCGTGGCCGCCGTCCACGGCGTGTGCTTTACCGGCGGGCTGGAACTGGCGCTCGCCGCCGACCTGATCCTCGCCGACACCACCGCGCGCTTTGCCGACACCCATGGCAAGTGGGGCCTCGTCGGCGCCTGGGGCATGACCCAGCGGCTGCCGCGCCGCCTGGGAAGATCCGCCGCCATGGGCATGATGATGACCTCGCGTGAGGTTTCGGCCGCCGAGGCAAAGGAAATCGGCCTCGTCGACATGCTGGCGGAGGAAGGCGGGCTCGATGCGATGGTGGACCAGCTGACCGGCCAGATCCTCGCCAACAGCTGGCATACAAACATGGTGACCAAGCGACTGTTACGCGAAACCGATGGCATGTCGCAGGCCGCCGGGCTTGCTCACGAGCACTACCGCTATCCCGGCTTTGCGCCGGACTATCAGGAACGGATCGCGCGATTTTCGAAGAAGTGACCGGAGCAACCGAGGTTAGAACCGGTACACCCGCGCCGCTGTCCCAGAGAACAGTGCCGTCTTCTCCTCCGCCGAACAGCCGCTGGCGATGCGTTTGAAGGCATTCCAGGTCGCGCCATAGGTGCCTGAGTCGCGGTCAGGCGGGAAATTGCTTTCGAACATGCAGCGGTCCGGTCCGAAGGCCTCGATGCAGGTCTCCATATAGGGCCGCCATTCCTCCTCCAACACTTCGGACGATGCGTCGCGGGATTCGGTGCCGATCGGGTTCGACATGCTCATGCCGAGCCCGCCGAGCTTGATGTTGACGTTTGGCCGCTTGGCGACTTCGCGGATCAACCCTGACCACTGCTCGCGCGCTTCGGCCTCCCGGCCTTTCCAGCTGCCTTCGGACTCGGGAGTGCCGATGTGATCGAGGACGATCTCCAGATCGGGCTGCGCATCGGCTAGGCCCATCAGTTCCTCGAGCTGGGTGTGCAGGCACCAGACATCGAGGCTGTAGCCCATGTCGGACAGCACGCCCGCCGCCTCGTGATAGGCTGGCCGGGTCATCAGCCCCTGCATCGCGGGATCGGGCGGGAACCCGAACAGGCCCTCGGCGCTCCACGCGGTCGCCATGCGGATGCCGCGGAAGCGTTCGCCGGCGGCCTGCGCATGCGCCTCGATCACGGGCTTCACCGCCGCCCCCAGCAGAAGGTTGGCGGTCGAAACGATGCGGTGGCAGGCCCTGAGCGGTCCATAGTTCCCGCTGGCGCACATCGCGGCGATGCCGTTGGCGAACTCGGTTTCGCCGACAGGGCGCATTTCCTCAGGCCCGTCGGCGCGGTGCATTGCGTGGCATTCGACGAAGACGGTATGGGTGACGTTATGGCCGCTTGCTGCCACCATCTCCTGCATCTCGTCGAACAGGAAGCGGTGCGGCTGCATCAGCGAGCCGGGGGCTGGCAGCACATGCCAGTTGTGCAGATGCGGATCGACGATCGGCAGATCGGGTTCGAGGGGCGTTTCTTCCTGCGCCATAGTGATTTCCTCTCCGGCTGTTTCGCGGGTTCATACCGCAGCATTCGAGGTGTGCGAAGCCTTACTGCAGCGCTTTGAAACAAGGCGCGGTGCAGCTAAGAGAGCTCACCATGCAAGAACTCTCTGCTTTCGACGCCGCTGCGATCCTCATCGTGCTTGCAGCGGCACTTGGCTATATCAACCATCGGTTCCTGAAACTGCCATCGACCGTAGGTCTGACGGTGATGGGTGCGATAGCGTCGCTCGGGGTGATCATCTACGATCACATCCTGCCTTCCAGCACGCTGGCCGAGCAGCTTACCAGCTTCCTGCGCGAGCTCGATTTCCATGCCACGCTGATGGAAGGCATGCTCTCCTTCCTGCTGTTCGCGGGCGCGATGCATGTCGACTGGTCGCACATGCGCAAGGGCCGCTGGCCGATCCTGTTCTTCAGCACCGTCGGGGTGCTGATTTCGACAGCGATTGTCGGATACGCGTTCCAGTTCCTGACGGGCGCGCTCGGCATCTCGATACCGCTGATCTGGTGCTTTGTGTTCGGCGCGCTCATCAGCCCGACCGATCCGGTCGCGGTGATGGGCGTGATGAAACGCGCGGCGATGCCCGATACACTGCAGGCGACCGTCGCCGGAGAAAGCCTGTTCAACGATGGCGTCGGTGTCGTGGTCTTCTCGATCCTGCTGTCGATCGCGCTTGGAACCGAGCCATTCAGCCTTTCGGTTGCGGCAGGACACTTCTTCCAGGAAGCCGTCGGCGGCGCAGTCCTTGGCCTGTTGGCTGGCTACATCGCCTACCGCACGATGCATTCGATCGACGATTACAATATCGAGGTACTGATCAGCCTGGCCGTCGTCATGGGCGGATACAGCCTGGCGCTGGCGCTGCATATCAGTGGCCCGGTGGCCATGGCGGTTGCGGGCCTGCTGATCGGCAATCACGGCGTCGCCCATGCGATGAGCGATGTGACCCGCGACTACCTCATCAAGTTCTGGGCTCTGATCGACGAGATATTGAACGCCGTTCTGTTCCTGCTGATTGGCCTGGAAGTGATCGCGCTGGCCTTCGAGGGCCGGTATATCCTTGCCGGCCTAGGCTCCATCATGATCGTCATGGCGGCGCGCGCTATTGCCGTGGGTGTGCCCTTGAGGGCCATGCGCCGGTCGATCGACATGGGCCCGCTTGCGTTCCCGACACTTGTCTGGGGCGGCTTGCGCGGCGGCATATCCGTGGCGCTGGCGTTGTCCCTGCCGGATAGCGAGATCAGGACTGCGTTGCTGGTCGCGACCTACATCGTCGTGCTGTTCGCGGTGATCGTCCAAGGC
>JAURNJ010000295.1 GCA_030830245.1 Novosphingobium sp.
CCCGGCCCGACGGCACGGCGCTGGATCGCTGGCAGCCCGACGGGATGCAGACGCATTTCACGGCGCTTTACGGCATCTATCCCTGCTCCGAGGGCTGGCTGGCGCTGGCAGTGCTGACCGAGGACCACTGGCGGCGGCTGGCCTCGGTCCTGCCCGAACTGGCGGAAGAACGCTTTGCCGATGCGGCAAGGCGCGAGGCCAACGACGCGGCGCTGCGCGCCGCGCTCGAAGGCATTTTCACGAGCCGCCCGGCTACGGAATGGTTTGCCACGCTCGACGCGGCAGGCGTGCCCTGCGAGATCAGCGATCCGGTCTTTGGCCAGAACTTCCATGACGATCCCGAGATCGTGGCGATGGGCCTTACCGCCCGGTTCGAGAACCCGATTGTCGGCCGTTTCGACCAGGTCGGACTATCCTATGAGTTTTCGCAGACGCCCGCGAGCATCCCCTATGGCCCGGTTGTGCTGGGCCAGGAGAGCGCCGAGGTTCTGGGCGAACTGGGCTATTCCCGAGCCGAAGTCGACTCGCTCGCGGCTGACAGGGTCGTAGGCCTGTGGTCGCCGGGCGAGCCGATGATCGAAGGGCGCAAGGTAATGGGCCTGCCCAAATCGGCGCGGGCGGAGCAGAACGCTCGCTAGATCACTCCCTCGCCAGCACCATTCCGCATTGCCGTCCCGCGCACAGCGCCACTTTCGCGCCCTCTATCTGGTTCGGCGACGTGCCGCGCATCTGGCGCACGCATTCGGCCGCGTTGTTAAGACCGTGCAGGTATGCCTCGCCGATCAACCCGCCGTTGGTGTTGACCGGGGTCGAGCCACCCGGCCCGAATTCACCCGCAAGGATCGCATCGCGCACTTCGCCCGGCTTGCATAGACCATACCCCTCGTAGGAAATGGGAATGCTGGACGAGAAGTTATCGTAGATCGTCGAGACGTCGATCTCGGCAGGCGAAAGGCCGGTCTGCTCCCACAAGGCATTGGCGACGTGAACGGTGTCTTCCGGGAACACGAGGTTGGACTTGTAGTAGTTGTACATCATCGATTCGCCGAGCGGCCAGGCCTGCTGCACGCCAAGCACGCGCACCAAAGGGCTGCCCCCGTTTTGCGAAAGCGCCCGCGCCGTATCCAGCCGCGAGACGATGAAGGCAACGCCGCCATCGGTTTCCTGGCAGAAATCGTAGAGCCGCAACACCGGATCAACGATCCAGCGTGAACGCTGGTGATCCTCCAGCGTGATCGGGCGGCCATAGAACCACGCAGCCGGATTATTCGCCGCCCAGGCGCGCATCTGCACGACGAGATGACCCAGGTCCTCGTTGGTCAAGCCCCGCGCATCGAGGAACGGCTTGTGCCACATGGCATAGACCTGACCCGGCGTGACGAGGCCAAGGCTGCGATGGAGATCGCGCGGCGCACCTTGCGGGCCATAGTTCGGCTGGCCAAAGCGGGCTTCCGATCGTTCGTTGAAGGCGCGGAAGATCAGCACGTTGTTGGCCTGCCCGCTTTCGATCGCGGCAGCGGCAAGCTGGAAGGTGGCATAGGCCCCCTCGCCGCCGAACGGTGCCTTGGCAGTGAAGCGAACCATGGGCAGACCAAGCGAAGCCTGAAGGTCCATGTCCGAGTTGGTATCCATGGTGAAGCTGATGAGCCCGTCGATCTGGCCGCGTTCAAGCCCGGAATCGGCAATGGCCTTGGCGCTGGCTTCGGCGCACAGCGACATCACCGTTCGGCCCGATTCCTTGGTGTAGGCTGTCTGGCCGATGCCAGTGACTGCGGTCTTGCCCGGCCCGCTCATTGGCTCTCTCCCACAGTGCGGACCAGCGGGAGCAACTGGCCGTTGTGTTCGGCAATCTCGAACTTCACCGCCGCACCGTTCCCGGCGTTTTCGGGATCGAGCAGGCTGGAAATCATGCGCAGGCCTTCGGGCAGCTCGACTAGGCAGACGCAGCGCGATTCTTCGTCTCGGCGGGTCGGATGAACCGATTCGATGAAGGCCAGGATCGTGCCTTCTCCGGAAAGCACCGTCTCACTCCACTGGTCAGAACCGCACTTGGCGCAGCCCGGCTGGGGCGGGTGGCGAAGCTGCCCGCAGCCATCGCATTTCTGGGCAAGCAAGACCCCCCGGTCGATCCCTTCCCAAAAGAAGTCCTGATCTCGTTTCGCTTGCATCGCGCTCCCCTGTCTTGTTGTGCGCTCACCACTCCCGAGGAAGCCGTTGACAGTCAAGCCCGGCGATGAAATTGCATTGGCAACACCCCAAGGGAGAGCCAGATTGACCATCGTTACACCCGGGCGCCTCAGCCACATGAATGCCGTCGTTCCTGACTACCAGGAGGCGGTGAAGCACTTCATCGAGGTCTATGACGGCAACTTCATGCTCGATCTGCCTGGCCCGAACTGGAACGCCTGTCTGATAGAGATCGGCGGGGTCATCACCGAGTTCTTCGGACCGTTCAACTTCATGCTCAATTCGCGCAACGGCCCGATCTGGCTGGGCGTCGAATACGAAGCGCCGATGAAGGAAAGTCGCGCCGCTGTTGCTGCCAACAACGTGCGCATTTTCCGCGACCTTGAGGTGGCTTTCCATACCGATCCGGCAGACGGCTTCGGTGTCGACTACGAGCTGTACGAGGGAACCTTCTTCGGACCGGATGCACCCAATGTCACGGCCCACACCCGCGATCCCGATTACTGGCGCAACCAGCATCCGGCAGGCTTCACCGGGCTGGTCGGCTATACGCAAGCAGTCGCATCGCTCGATGCGGCGGGCGCCCTGCTCGAAAGGCTGTTCGGATCGAAGCGGCTCTACGATGCGGACCGCCCGGCCCTGGCCGCAAAGGCACGCGGCTATCAGGTAGCCGACGATGTCGTCGAACTGCTGGAGCCGACCGGCCCCGGCGCGCTGATGAGCGAACTGATGCGCTCGGGCGAAGGCATCCGCTCGCTGGTTCTCGGCGTTGCGGACCTCGACAAGGCGAAGACGCACTTTGCCGGCAAGGACCTGCCGATCATTGAGGGAACCCTGCCCGACAGCTTCGCCATTGCACCGGAAGCCAATTTCGGCCTGCTGTTCGAATTCGCGCTCAAGCCCTGAATCTGGCCATGAGCGACGACATACTGCGCGAGGAAGTGGACGGCATTATCGTCGTCACCTTGGCGCGTCCGTTGAAGCGCAACGCGATGACCATCGCCATGCGCGAGGTGCTGTTCGGTGCGGTCGACGACCTGCGCGACCGTGACGACCTGCGCGTCCTGCTGATCCGCGCCGAAGGGCCGGTGTTCACCGCCGGGCTCGACATCAAGGAACATCACGAGCGGTTCCCCGCCACGCGCGGGATGCAGGAATTCCGCCGCGATTATCGCCGCAATATCCATCGTTACATCGATGAGATGGAAGCGGTCGAAAAGCCGGTGGTCATGGCGATCGATGGCATGTGCCTGGGCCTCGGCCTCGAAATGGCGGGCGCGGTCGATTTTCGCCTCGCCTCGAGCCGGGCGACGTTCGGCCTGCCTGAAGTGGACATGGGGATCATCGCCGGCAGCGGCGGCACCAGCCGCATCGTGCGGCTGTGCGGCGTCGGCTGGGCAAAGTGGCTGGGCATGGCCGGCGA
>JAURNJ010000296.1 GCA_030830245.1 Novosphingobium sp.
CGGCCCGAATGGCGCTGGGCGTGGAAGACTGAAGCATCCTCCCTGTTGTCGTGTGCATGATTCGCCGCTAGCGTGGCAGGGCCATGAAGGAACTGTTCCAGCACAGCGCCATCACCGACGGGATCACCGTGCGCGTCGCGGTGAATTTCCTGCCTGAACAGTCGCGCATCGGGTCGGGCAAGTGGTTCTGGGTCTATCACATCCGCATCGAGAACGATTCGGATCAGACCGTGCAGCTGATGACCCGCCATTGGCGGATCACCGACGGTACCGGTTCGGTAAACCTTGTCGAAGGCGATGGCGTCGTCGGCGAACAGCCGGTGCTCGCGCCGGGCCAGTCGCACGATTATGTCTCGGGCTGCCCACTGACGACATCGCACGGCTCGATGGAAGGGCATTATACCTTCCGCAACGAACAGGGACGCGACATTCGCGCCACCATCCCTTTCTTTCCGCTCGCCGCACCTGCTGCTGCCGGGGCTTCGGGCGGCGTGAACCTGGTGCCCAAGAACAAGCCGTGACATTTCGGTTCGCGGCGGAGCGGACCTTCGCATGAAGCGCACAAATCTTCCCCTCAATGCCCTTCGCGTGTTCGACGCGGCCGCGCGGCACCTTTCGTTCACCCGCGCAGCCGACGAGCTGGCAGTCACGCCCGCTGCCGTCGGCCAGCAGATCAGGGCGCTGGAGGACGTGCTTGGGGTCGTCCTGTTTCGCCGCACCAGCAAGGGCCTCGAACTCACCGACGAGGCGCAGGCCGGGCTCGGCGCGCTGCGCACCGGCTTCCTCCACTTCGAGGAAGCCGTGCAGGCAATGCAGGCGGGTCAGTCTAGCCATGTCTATACCATCGCCGCGCCGCGCGAATTCGTCTCCGCCTGGCTCGCGCCGCGCCTTGCCGCGTTCCGCAAGGACAACCCGCAGGCACGCTTCGTGATTGTCGATGGCGAGGCGACCGATTTCACCGAGGCCAATCTCGATCTTGCGGTGCGCTGGGCTGAAGGGCCGGGCGATCTGGAAGGTGCGCCTCTCGGCGCGTCCGAATGCGTGATCGTCGGGGAGGGCGAGTGGATCGGCTGGCCGGGCGGGTCGCTTGAGGACGAAGACGAGGATGCGGCCTCTGCCCCGGCGATCGCGGTCAACGATGCGGGACAGGCGATTGCTGCCGCGCGTGCTGGCATGGGCCGGGCGCGCGTTCCCGCCCTTCTGGTGGCGGGCATGATCGAAGCCGGAATGATTGAGAAGGCAGGCGAGATAGAGCCCAGCCGCCGCGGTTACTGGCTGGTCGCCCCGCGCCCGCAGTGGCGGCAGAAGAAGGTGCAGGCGCTGGTCGCGGCGCTGACGGCGGGATGACTTGCACCCAAGCCTGGAGTTTCGTTTGGCGTGCCCGTAGCAAGTGTGTTAGCTAGGTAGAACTGCGTAAAAAGAGTATTCGGGAGAGGCCTCTTTCACTTCTTGAAAGCGAGGCTGAGATGAAACGGACTCTTGTTGCACTGGCGCTGTCTACGACGGTGCTTACGACCCCTGCACTGGCGCGAGACGATAGCAGCTATGTCCAGCTGGATTTTGGCGCCATGTCGGCGGACAAATTCAAGGTCGACCGGATGTCGCCGCCTCCGGGTCCTGCCGGGGTTCTTGACACCAAGGTCGGCTTCGATACCGGGCTCGTGTTCGGGTACGATTTCGGAGCTTTCCGGCTCGAATCCGAAATCAGCTTCCGCAAGGCGGACAACAAGAGCCTCTCCACACCCCTACCGGGCTGATTAGCGACGACGATCTGGGCGGCAGCGCAGCGGTATTCAGCGCGATGGGCAATGGCCTGTTCGACCTGGGTTCGGACGATGGCTTGCAGTTCTTCCTCGGCGGCGGCGTCTGCCTGGCCCGGATCAGGCACCAGATCACGGTCGACGGGGATTCGATCTACCGCACGCGCGAATCGAAGATCGCCTGGCAGTGCCTTGCCGGATTGCGTTTCCCGGTCAGCGACAAGGTCGATCTCGGCCTGAAGTATCGCTACTTCAACGTGCCCGATTACATTGCGACGAATTCGGTCGACGGCCTGCGTTAAGAGAACGACTGGACCTCGCATTCGGTCATGGCGACGGCGACCTTCAATTTCGTCTGCGATTGCGAGCCACTGCCGCCGCCGCCTCCCCCGCCGCCGCCGCCGCCACCGGCAACGATGACCTGCCCGGATGGCACGGTCGTGGGCTTGAACGACGCCTGCCCGATGCCGCCACCACCGCCGCCACCGGTGCCGGAACGGGGCTGATTACGCGCTGCAACGCCCCTCTCGCAGGCGAGAGGGGCACAGGTGTCGGTTAAAGATCGAGGTCCTTGATTGGCCCGTCGAAGTTCAGCCGCAGCTCGTGGATCGCGGCGTTCAGCTTTTCGACCGGCAGGCCTTTCAGGTATCCGTCAATGATCCGCTGGTAGTTGCTGATCATGCCTTCCACATCCTTTGACAAGCGCATGAATTCGAATCCCTGCGCGTGCATGCCCGCCTGCTGGATCGGGATGTTCGAATAGTCCTGGCGCGGGATTTGCGGGAACTCGGGGCTGTTGTAGGGCAACACGGTCGGCTCCATCACCGGGTCGGGCTCTTCGGCATAGGTCGTCAGCGACCAGATTTCGAAGAAGCACTTCTCGGGACCGAGCGGCCTGATCCGGTAGGCTGACATGCTGGCGAAGGTTGGCAGCAGGAAATAATGCGGGAAGAAGAACTGCACGGCTGAGACCGGATGCGATTGCGACACTTCGAGAATGTCCGGGCACGGCTCGCCGCGAGCGCGCAGGCCTTCGGTCACGGCTCGCATGCCCATGCCGAACCACATCGGAATCGCCTGTTCGGGATCGTCCGGCAGGCTGTCAATCGGCATTTCGCGCAGGATATCGACTTCCTTCTGATGGATCATCCCGGCCATGCCGTCGCTCAGCAGCTGGAACGAGTGGATCTGCGCCTCGATCGCCTTCTTGATGTCGATGGCCTCGCTGGCGACCCGCGGACGCTCGGTGATGTTACCTTCCATGCCCCGAGCACCCGGCGACTCGTACATGCTTGAATACATCGACGGGCTGGCTTCGTGGAGCTGCGGGTGAGTTTGCATCACGTGGTAGCCTTCCATGAAGGCCTCCATCGCGATCTTCCAGTTGGAGGGAAGCACGGTGCCGTAGTGCCACTCCGCACGCAGGTTTTCGACGCCATGCATGTCGAAATCCTCGGTCACCTGGCCCAGCGTTTCGCGGACAGACGGCGCGTCGTTGTCGAGGTTGATCCATACCATGCCGGCCCAGGTATCGACCCGGCAGGGCACGAGGTTGACATCATCGGGATCGAGCTGACGGTCGCTCAGCAGGTGCTTTCCGTAAACGCGTGTCGATTGCCCGTCCATGTTCCATGCCCAGCCGTGGAACGGGCAGACGAAGCCCTTCTTGGAGCAGTTGCCGAAGGCCGATGAATAGTCCTTGTCGAGCGGCTGGCCACCCGCAAACGGCACGCCGCGATGGCGGCAGGCATTGTGGAAGGCCTTGATGCCGCCCTCGGTGCGAACGATGATGACCGACTTGCCGACGTTGGAATACTCGATCCAGTCGCCCACTTCGGGAATCTGTTCCAGGCGGCAGGCGTTCTGCCAGACGTGCGGCCACAGATGTTCGAGCTCTGCCTGGTAGAACTCTTCGTCGAAGTAGCGCTGGACGGGAATCCGCTCCGGATCGGAGACCGGGAAGGGAACTTCGCGCAAACCGTTTCCGGCGACTACGTGCCCGATCGCGACAACGTCGAGGATCGCGACATGCTGCTCGTGCCCGACCCGCAGACGCTGCGGCCCGTACCCTGGGCCGCCG
>JAURNJ010000297.1 GCA_030830245.1 Novosphingobium sp.
AGCCTCCCCGCTCTAACCGTTCCAGCATCGCGAGTTGCGGCGGTGGCTGCAGGCCAACCGCGCCAATAATGGCGCTCGAAGATGCGAGCAGGGTCACAATAACAGCGAATTTGCGCATTGGTTGGCGGTTCCTGGCTGATTGAAGAGCAAACAGGGCGACCCGAATGCGGCGACCAGCTCAAACAATTCAGCGTGAAAATTGCACGGCTCACTAGCTGGTAAGCCCTTAACCGGAGCTTACAGGTCGATTTGCAGCACTTTGGAGCAAAACGCACATTCCACTTGGATGGTGCCTGCCGGACCGCGCATCTCGTCGATCTCGTCCGCCGGAAACTTCGAGAGCACGCTGCGGTAATGCTCGACGGTGCAGCGACAACCCCTTTCGAGCTTTGCCCTCGCCTCGACCCTGACTTCCGATTCCTCGTGAAACAGGCGCCAGACGAGATCTTCCAAGGAAAGCGCAGGATTGACCAGCTCGTCGTGACGAATCGATCCGGCGAGCACGGCAACATGCTCCCATTCCGGATTGTCGTCTTTGACGTGCAGGCGCTCCTGACCTTCCTCGCCATCCGGGAAATGCTGGACGAGCAATCCCGCGGCTATCGTCCCTTGTTCCGAGTTTCGTATGCCGATCCGGACCAGTGTCGGAATCTGCTCCGAGCGCGCGAAGTAGGACTCGCAGGCCTGGCTGAGCGAATCTCCTTCCAGAGGCACAATCCCCTGATAGCGCTCACCGCTGGTCGCGAGATCGAATGTTATGGCGAGATAGCCTGTCCCGAACAGGCTCTCCAGCGTAGGGTTGGCGCCAGCGCTCCCGAGCACTTCCGGATCGAAGCGGACATAGCCGCGCAGTTCCCCGCTGCGATAATCGCAAACCAGCAAGTCGACCGCCGCGCCTTCCGACTGGGCCTGAAGGGTCAGCTGGCTACCTTCGTCCTTCATCAAAGTGCCCATCAAGGCGGTGAGCACGAGCGCTTCCGACAGCATCAGCCGGATCGGTGCGGGGCAGTCATGCGCCGACAGTATCGTGTCGAGCACCGGCCCGAGACGGACCAGACGCCCACGCGCATCGCGCTCCGGCACGGTGAACGCCAGAACCCGGTCGAAGCCGGTCTCACCGCTTTCGATGAGATAGTCCTCCAGGCTCACAGCAGGCCGAATGCCCACAGAAGGATCGATTTCTGCGCGTGAATCCGGTTTTCCGCCTCGTCGAAGACGACCGATTGCGGGCTTTCGAACACCGCCTCGGAGACCTCCTCGCCTATGTGCGCGGGCAAGCAATGCAGGAAGATTGCATCAGGCTTGGCTTGGCGCATCAGCGCGGAATTGACCTGATATGGGGCCATCGCTGCCAGCTTTTCGGCGGCATGATTCTGCCCCATCGAAACCCAGGTATCCGTAACCACAACGTCCGCGCCAGCGGCAGCCTCGTTCGCATCCCTGGTCAAGATCACCTTGGCGCCGAGATCACGCGCCGCTGCGACGAATCCGGCATCCGGATCGTAACCTTGCGGTGTTCCCGCGCGCACGTTGAACTTCATCAGTCCGGCTGCCTCGAGGATCGAATTCAGGACATTGTTGCCGTCGCCAAGCCAGGCGAGCTCCAGACCGGGCAATGCCTTGCCCTGTTCTATGATGGTCAACAGGTCGGCAACGATCTGGCAAGGGTGTGAGCGGTCAGTCAGGCCGTTGATGACCGGCACGGTGGCGTACTGCGCCATCTCCTGCGCCTTGGCATGATCGTCGGTGCGGATCATGATCGCATCGACCAGCCGGCTCAGCACTCGAGCGGTATCGGCAATGGACTCCCCCCGGCCAAGCTGCGTGCTCGACGCATCCATGACCATCGAGGAACCGCCCAACTGGCGCATCGCCATGTCGAAGCTCACGCGCGTGCGAGTCGAGTTCTTCTCGAAGATCATCGCCAGGACACGGCCTTCCAGCGGGCGATCGGCATCGGGCCTGGCTTTCGGCCACCCGAGGCGCGCCGCCTTGCGGTCTATCGCGTCGTTGATCATCGCCGCAATCGCGTTCCCACCGGCGTCGCCGAGATCGAGCAGGTGCCGGGTCATGATACTGCCTCGACCGGCTGATAGCTCGCTGCAGCAGCAGACAACTTGTCCATGAATTCATCGATATGGCCATCGTCGATCACCAGCGGCGGAACGATGCGCACGATGTTGTCGCTGCCCGATACGGTGAGTGCTCCGTGGTTCGAACGAAGATGCGCGACAAAATCGCGCGGTTCGTGCCTGAACTTCAGCCCGATCATCAGACCCATGCCGCGCACTTCCTCGAACAGTTCAGGATAGTTGCCGATAAACTGTTCGAGCCTGCCGCGCAGCCTCTCGCCCTTGGCGGCTACGTCGGCAAGAAATGCCGCATCGGCAATAACATCGAGCACAGCCTCTGCTGCTGCCATGCCCAGCGGATTGCCGCCATAGGTCGAACCGTGGGTGCCCACCGTCATGCCACGCGCTGCGCGTTCGGTGGCAAGGCAGGCTCCGATCGGGAATCCCCCACCCAGTCCCTTGGCGCTGGCCATGACATCGGGCGCAATCCCGTAATGCTCGTAGGCATAGAGATATCCGGTCCGGCCAACCCCGCACTGCACCTCGTCGAAGGCAAGGATCAGGTCATGCTCGTCGCAAAGCGAGCGCAGGCCCTCGATGAATTCCTGCGAGGCCATGCGCACGCCGCCTTCGCCCTGGATCGGCTCGATCAGGAACCCGGCGGTCTGCGGACCGACTGCGGCCCTGGCTTCGTCCAGATTGTCGAACTCGACAAAGCGGAAGCCGGGCAGCAGCGGCTGGAAGCCCGAATGCAGTTTTTCCTGATTGGACGCACTGATCGTTCCCAGCGTGCGCCCGTGGAAGGCGTTGCGGAAGGTAATCAGCTCGAAGCGACCAGGATCGCCGCCATGCTGGTGATAGGCGCGCGCAACCTTGATCGTGCACTCGACCGCTTCCGCGCCCGAATTGCCGAAAAACACCGTGTCGGCAAAGGTCAGATCGACGAGCCTCTGAGCCAGATGCTCGCCCTGGGGGCTGCCATAGAGGTTCGAGACGTGCATCAGCGTCTGCGCCTGGCGCGCGATCGCTCCTGTCAGGCCAGCATGGCTGTGGCCGAGGGCATTGACCGCAATCCCGGCAGCAAAATCCAGGTATCGTTTGCCGTCCTCGCTGATCAGGTGGCAGTGATCCCCACGCACCGGCCTTACTTCGCACCGGCCATAGACGGGCATGAGCGGAGTGATCGACATTTGTTCGGTCCTTGAATGAATGGCTAATCGGAAACGACAAATGGCGGCCCAATGCGGACCGCCATTGCCGTGCATCTAGTTTTTCGCGCGCTTCCGGTCAAACCCCGGAAACGGGTGCGTTCGGGATCAACCCTGCATCGGCACCAGGTTGACCGCCGAATACTTGCCTCGTCGGTCGACCTCGATATCGAATTCGACTCGGTCTCCCTCGTTGAGGCCGGACAGCCCCGAACGTTCAACCGCGCTGATGTGAACAAAAGCGTCTGGCTGGCCGTCATCACGCGTGATGAAGCCAAAGCCCTTCATCGAATTGAAGAACTTGACCGTGCCGGTCGCCTTCTCGCCAGTGAGCTGTCGCTGCGGCGCAGCCTCGCGTTTCTGCACGGGGATGGCCTCGCCGACAACCTGGAGATCGCTAGCGGAAATCTTGCCGCCACGGTCGACCAGCTGGAATTCCAGCTCCTGACCTTCGGCCAGACCGTCGAGCCCGGCGCGTTCGACCGCGCTGATGTGCACGAACACATCTTCACCGCCATCATCGCGCTGAATGAAGCCGAAACCCTTGCCCGAATTGAAGAATTTCACGACGCCCTTGCCTTGCCCGACGACCTGGGCTGGCATGCCGCCACGCCCTCCACCGCCGGCAAATCCGCCGCCACCGCCGCGCGGGCCGCTGCCACCGCCGCCGAAACGGTCGCCACCGCCTCCGCCAAACCGGTCCTCGCCGCCCATGCCGCCTTGCTGTCTGCCGAAGAATGGATCGAACTCTTCTTCACCGAACCGATCACGCTTGTCGCGTCCCCTACCGCGACGACCTCTGTCAAAACTCATCTTTAAAAACAAACCTTCGTATCGCCCCGCGAATGATGGCCAGACTACGTGGACGAACCGTGTCTGGCTTGCAGGATGCAAGGTCACCTTTTGGCGAAAGCACCCCCGCAAATCGCAGTCTTACATGATTTTCCACAGGATTGCGAATACATTCGCGAATCTGGTCAATGGGTCATGCGAAAGTCACTGGCAGCTTGACGCGTGCCTGCATTGCCGCTTGGTATCGGGCTTTCCAATCCACGCATTGAATAGGGCTGCGCCATGTTCCGGAAAGTGACCGATACATTCTTCGCCAGCCCGCAGATCGCGGTAGAGGACATTGCCGAGGCGACCGCGCTCGGCGTCCGGCTGGTGATCAACAATCGACCCGAAGGCGAGAGCGACGACCAGACGCCTGGCGCGATGATCGAACAGGCCGCGCGTGCGGCAGGCATGGATTACGTGGCCATTCCCGTTTCCCACGCAGGCTTTGCGGAAACCCAGGTTAGCGCCATGGCCAAGGCGCTCGCAAGCAGCGAAGGGCCGGTGCTCGCCTATTGCCGGTCGGGCACCCGCTCGACCTTGCTGTGGTCGCTGGCCGAGGCGAGCCTTGGCAAGAACCCCCAGAAACTCGCATCGCAGGCCGCCGGGGCCGGTTACGACATTTCCCCTGTGCGGGCCATGGTCGACATGCTTGCCGCAGGTGCGCCCGACGACTGAGGCAGGTTCAGAGCGCCTGATCGCCGGTTTCAGCCGTGCGGATGCGCATTGCCGATTCAAGGTCGAGGACAAAGATCTTGCCATCGCCGATCGCCTCGGTGCTTGCCGATTGCTGGATCGTTTCGATCACCTTGGCGGCCATGTCGTCCGAAGTGGCTATCTCGATCTTGACCTTGGGAAGCATGTTGGTGGTGTATTCGGCGCCGCGGTAAATCTCGGTCTGGCCCTTCTGTCGCCCGTAGCCCTTGACCTCCGAAATCGTCATCCCGGCGACGCCGGCAGCACCTAGTGCCTCGCGCACATGCTCAAGCCTGAACGGTTTCACGATGGCGATGATGTATTTCATGGCGCTTCCCCAGATAGCTCAGCGCAGGTCGATGCTGCGCGATTTTTCCGACCATAGTTTCGGCGCGCCCGATTGCAAACATCCATGAAAAAAGGGCCGGAGCAATTACGCTCCGGCCCATCGAGTTGTGTGTTCGCAGGAGGAACATCGGATGGCGGGGAGGGGGGGAGGAGAGGAGGAAGCCCCACCCCGCCAAACTCTTGGTTAATTGTAGGCGCGCTCTCCGTGCTCGCCGATGTCGAGGCCGTCGGTCTCGATTTCGGGCGAGACGCGTAGGCCGGTAACGATCTTGGCAATGGTGATCGCGATCGCCGTGCCGATCGCGGCCCATGCAATCGTCGCCAAAACCGCCTGTGCCTGGATCAGGGTCTGCGCACCCATCGCGACGGATCCGTCGCCAGGGCCGCCGAGTGACGGATCGTGCAGGATGCCGGTGCCGATCGCACCGATCATGCCGCCAATGCCATGTATGCCGAAGGCATCGAGTGCATCGTCATAGCCGAACATTGGCTTGAGCTTGGCGACTGCAAAGTAGCAAATGATTGAAGCGATCGCGCCAAGCACGACTGCACCGAACACTCCGACATTGCCTGCCGCCGGCGTCACGGCAACCAAACCAGCTATGATACCTGAGCAGAAGCCCAGAGCAGAGCCCTTGTGGCCCAGCACGCGCTCGGTCAACATCCAGAAGAGGCCTGCGGATGCGGTGGCGACGAAGGTGTTGATCATGGCAAGCCCGGCAACGCCGTCTGCTTCGAGTTCGGAGCCGGCGTTGAAGCCGAACCAACCCACCCAGAGCAGGCCGGTACCAACCATTGTAAGGGTCAGCGAGTGGGGAGGCATGGGCTCTGCAGGATAGCCACGGCGCTTGCCAAGCATCATCGCGGCAACGAGGGCGGAGACGCCTGCGTTGATATGGACGACAGTGCCGCCGGCGAAATCTAGGGCTCCCATTTCAAAGAACAGGCCACCGCCGGCCCACACCATGTGTGCGATCGGGAAATAGACGATCGTCAACCAGACAAGCGCAAAGATCATCGTCGCCGAGAACTTCATGCGTTCGACTGTCGACCCGAGCACAAGTGCGATGGTGATCGCGGCAAAGGTCATCTGGAAGCAGATGAACACGTATTCGCTGATGACTTCATCAGAGAACGTGGCCGCCGTGCTGTCCGACGTCACTCCTGCCAGGAAGAATTTGCCCCAGCTTATGAAGGCGTTGCCCTCTGGGCCAAAGGCCATGCCGTAACCCCACATCACCCAAACCAGCATGGCCAGGGCCGCTACCGCGCCAATCTGGGTCATCGTCGAAAGCATGTTCTTGGAACGGGTGAGACCGCCGTAGAACAGTGCCAGGCCTGGAAGAATCATCATCAGGACGAGGACCGTCGAGGTCATCATCCATGCGTTGTTGCCGGGATTGGCTACCGCTGCGGCCTCGGCTGCCGGAGCAGCCGCCTCAGCGACCTGTGCGGCGGCAGCCGCGGCGGCGTCCGAGGCGGCTTCGGCCGCCTCCTGGGCAAAAGCGGCTGTCGCGGCAAAGAGCGATGTGCCCAGTGCGCCGGCGCCGCAGATCATCTTGCGGATCATTGGTCCAAATCTCCTGTCAAACGCGCCGGTCACAGCGCCATGTCGCCGGTTTCGCCGGTGCGGATGCGCGTTGCCGAATCGAGGTCGATGACGAAGACCTTGCCGTCGCCGATGGCTTCGGTGCTGGCGGTCTGCTGGATTGCCTCGATCACCTTGGGCGTCATGTCGTCGGTGGTCGCGATCTCGATCTTGACCTTGGGCAACATGTTGGTGGTGTATTCCGCGCCACGGTAGATTTCCGTCTGGCCTTTCTGGCGCCCGAAGCCCTTGACTTCGGAAACGGTCATCCCGGCGACGCCGATTGCGCCCAGTGCCTCGCGCACCTCGTCGAGCTTGAAAGGCTTGATGATGGCTATGATGAATTTCATGCCTATCCCCTGATTGCTGCCGGCCGGATGCCGACTGGGACAGGCTATGCAGGGGGCGTGCCAGTTTTACTTTTTGGCAAGGAATCAGGCAGGCGCTGGCCTCCGATTGCTGCACATGCGAAACGACTCGCCCGATTCATGGACAGTGTGCCTATTTTTTGGGCATTGGGTAACTGACATAGCAGTCGAATTCTTGGGGGAACCGGGTGTGGGTCAGTAACCATCAGCCTCTGCGAGAAGGCTTTCCGCGTATTTTAATGCCAGCTCTGCGACTACTATCGGGTCAGTTCCCTGCTCGAGGGGCTTCCCTAAGTGTTCTGTCGGAGGATCGTATACCTTCACCCTGTCTCGGTCCCGCACTTGGACAAGGATTAGGTGTGGGGGTGTGACAAACACCTCTGGTTCAAAATTTTCGTGTCCGCCGCCGTCTATGACTTCAATCTTGCCCGCACTTCCCCTCACATTCAAAAATCCAATTTTCGCGGTTTGGCCTGTAATTCTGCCAATGCTCACATGGCCTACTTGACGTTCCGTGGACCGGGCCAAGCCGTGATGCTCTTCGTCATTTCGGGCTTGGTATAGATATTGGAGAAGGGGGTCTAGGCGTCTTGCAGAGTTTAGTTTACCAAACCACATCTCCGCTTTTGCGTCGCCCTTCACGGCTTGCTCAAGTATTGAGTAGATCGACTTAAAGGCGCGCAGAACAGTAAACCATTCATCCTCCTGACCTTATAGGGTTGTTTCGGATTTCATGCGTGCGAGTGCCTTAATCGCAATCCGATGCCGATCTTTGACTTTTTCAAGTATCTTATGGTTCATGTCTGAAACCGATCAGAAGAGAGTAGCAAAAGCACTCCGCCCAATTCCGAAATCGGCGTTGCTCCAGCGCAAGCCCTGACCTCCGCTCAATCCCCCGGCGCGGTGCGCCTCAACTTCCGCCCAGCTCCAACTCCGCCCAGATGGGCAGGTGATCCGATCCCCGCGCCGACAGCGCGCTGTGGTGAACGCCGCTGGCCTGCTCCGCCCAGTGCCGCGAGGCGATGATCCGGTCGAGCCGCGCCACTGGCTGGCGCGTATGAAAGCTCGGCCCCAGCGAGAGCACCTGCCATGCCTCGCCGAACTCGCCGAAGCACCCGCCGCGGCGGGCCCATTCGTTGAAATCCCCCATCATCACTGTCGGGCAGTCACCATCCAGTCCGTCAAGGTGCGAGAGGACGGTGCGCACCTGCTCGCGCCGCCGGAAGCCGGACAGGTCGAGATGCATGCCCACGACGCGGATCGCGCGGCCATCGACCATCAGGTCGGCGCGGATCGCCCCGCGCGGCTCGAGCACCGGCAGCGGCACCGGCGCGGCTTCGAGCACCTCGATGTCGCGCTTCACCAGCAGGGCATTGCCATGCCAGCCGATCGAATCGGGCTTCATTGACAGTGGCACCGGGCGGTAATGCGTGTGGTCCTGGATCATGCCCAGCGGCAGCGCGCTCGCCCGCCTGCCGATTCGCCGGTCCGCCTCCTGCAAGGCGATCACATCGGCGTCAATCTCGCGCAGCACCGACAGGATGCGCTCCGGATCGCGGCGCCGATCCAGCCCCACGGCCTTGTGGATGTTGTAGCTGGCGAAAGTGAGCCGCATCAGTCTCCGGAAATGAACCGGTCGGTCGCGCGGGTCGGGATGCCGTCGATGCTGTGCGTGCGGCCCTGATAGGTCTTCACCCAGTCCTCCGGGTCTTTCTGGACGTGCCACTTGACCATGGTGTCGCGCTCTTTCTCGAGCGTCATGACCGGCACGCCCCAGCCGCAGGAGGTCTGGACGCTCTCGACCGTGATGTCGAAGATCTGACGGGTGCCGGGAAGCATGGTGAAATGCGGCGCCAGTTCCGCCCAGCCCGGATCGGCGGGCAGTACGGCCTTGCCGGTTCCGTAGATACGCAGGATCAGCGCGGGCTGCTGGAAATTGCACATCATCGCGGTGATGCGCCCATCGACCGAAAGGTGCGCGTGAGTCTCGTTGCCCGAACCGCCAAGGTCGAGATAGGCGACCCGGTTTGGCGAAAGCACCGCGAAGGTATCAGCCAGACCCTTGGGGCTGAGGTTGATGCGGCCATGATCGGCAGCGGTGGCGACGAAGAACACCGGCTGGCGCTCGATCATCGCGATGTGGTCGGCGGTGAGGTGATCGGTGAAGTCTGCCATGGCGCGATGTTAGCCGGTTTGCCCCGCGCTCGCCAGCCTCACCGCTCCTTGGTGGCGCTGAAGACCAGCTCCGGGTTCTTTTCCTGTTGGTAGCCCACGTCCCACGCGCTCTTGGCGAGGAATACGGCATGGCCGTCGCGGTCCTTCGCGAGGTTGGCCTTGTTGAAGCTGGTGAAGGCGTTCATCGCCGCATCCGGCCCGCTGATCCAGCGCGCGGTATCGAACGGCGCCATCTCCAGCACGGCCTCGACCTTGTATTCGGCTTCCAGCCGCGAGACGAGCACGTCTAGCTGCAACTGGCCGACCACACCGACGATCCACTGCGCGCCGATTTCCGGGTAGAACACCTGAATCACGCCCTCTTCGGAAAGGTCGTCGAGCGCCTTCCGCAACTGCTTGGTCTTGGTCGGGTCCTTCAGCACCACGCGGCGCAGGATTTCCGGCGCGAAATTGGGCAAGCCGGTGAAGCGGATCTCGTTCTTTTCCGAAAGCGTATCGCCCACCCGTAGGGTGCCGTGGTTGGGGATGCCGATGATGTCGCCGGGTTCTGCCGTGTCGGCGATCTCGCGGTCCTGCGCGAAGAACAGGATCGGCGAATGGACAGCGACCGGCTTGCCCAGGCCCGAAGGGGTCAACTTCATGCCGCGCTTGAAGGTGCCCGATACCAGTCGCATGAAAGCGATGCGGTCGCGGTGCTGCGGGTCCATGTTGGCCTGGACCTTGAAGATAAAGCCGGAAACCTCGTTGCGGTCAGGCGTGATTTCACCATTCTCACTCGGTTGGGGCCGGGGCGGGGGTGCGTATCGTGCGATCGCGTCGATCAGCTCGACGACGCCGAAATTCTTGAGTGCAGATCCGAAGTAGACCGGCGTCAGGTCGCCGCTGCGATAGGCGTCGAGATCGAATTCGGGGTAACCCGCCTTTGCCAGTTCCACTTCCTCGGCGACTTCGGCGGGCAAGACAGGCGAGGCATCCACCTTGCCGAGGAATTCGCGGCTGTCGCCTTCCGGACGGCTGGCTTTACCGGTCGCCAGGTCGAGAATGCCCTCGAACAGCCCGCCCATGCCGATGGGCCAGGTCTGCGGCGAAACGTCGAGCGCGAGCATGTCGGCCACTTCGTCGAGCAGGTCGAACACGGGCCGCCCTTCGCGGTCCACCTTGTTGACGAAGGTGATGATCGGCACCGAGCGCAGGCGGCAGACCTCGAACAGCTTTCTTGTCTGCGGCTCGATGCCCTTCGCTGCGTCGATCACCATGATCGCCGAATCGACGGCAGTCAGCGTGCGGTAGGTATCTTCCGAGAAATCCTCGTGCCCCGGCGTGTCGAGCAGGTTGAAGGTTATCCCGTCACGCTCGAAGGTCATCACGCTGGACGTGACCGAGATGCCGCGCTGCTGCTCGATCTTCATCCAGTCCGAACGCGCGCGCCGCGCCTGCCCACGCGCCTTGACCTCGCCGGCAAGGTGGATCGCGCCGCCTTGCAGCAGCAGCTTTTCGGTCAGCGTGGTCTTGCCCGCGTCAGGGTGCGAGATGATCGCGAAGGTGCGGCGCTGGTTGGTCATGGCACAGAGTGTTCGTTCAGCCGCGCAGCGTCGCGCCGAGCTTGGCGGCCGCAGTCGTGACCTTGTCGGCGATCGCCTTCAACTCCTCGTCGGTGAAGCTCTTCTCGCCCGGCTGGAGAGTGACCTCGACCGCGAGCGATTTCTGCCCCTCGGGCACGCCCTGGCCTGCGAACAGATCGAACAGCCGGGCATCGACGATGCTTGCCTTGTCGGCATTGCGCACTGCGCGGACCAGATCGCCCGCAGGCAGGTCGGCAGGCACGAGGAAAGCGAAATCGCGCGTCACCCATTGCAGCGCGGGCGGCGCATAGGCGCTGCGCGCGAAGATGCCGCCGTCCTTGCGTGCGGGGATTGCATCGAGGAAGATCTCCGCCGCCGCCACCGGTACGGAAATGTCGAACTGGCGCGCGGTAGCAGGATGCAGCATGCCGAAGCGGGCAAGCACGGTCTTCGGCCCGAGCCGCAGAGTCGCGGACTGGCCGGGATGGAACTGGTCCCCCGCCTCTCCCATCAACTGCAACTTGTCGACCGGGGCTCCCGCCTCGGCAAGCAGGGCAAGCGCTTCTGCCTTCGCATCGAAGGCATCGAATGCTTGTGCCTTGCCGGATGACCAGCCGCGCGCCGTTCTCTCGCCTGCCAGTAGCACGCCCAGCGTTGGCCGCTCGTTGCTGGAGCCATCCTCGGCACGGAAATAGCGCCTGCCGATCTCGAACAGCCGCAGTGAGCTCGCACCGCGATCCACATTGCGCTTCGCAGCCGCGATCAGGCCTGGCAGCAGCGAGGGGCGCATGGCCTTCATGTCCTCGCTGATCGGGTTTTCCAGAACCCACAGCTCTCCCTCGGCGAAGTGCCCGGCGTGTGCGACAGGCAGGAACGACCAGGTAACCGCCTCGTTGAGCCCCCGTGCCGCTGCCGCGCGGCGCAGGCGGCGCTCAGTGACCTGCATTGCCGTAGCGGTCGGTCTGGCGACGCCGTCGAACCGCGGCAAGGCCACGCTTTCGACCTTGTCGAGCCCATGCACGCGCACGACTTCCTCAACGATATCCGCCGCGCCCTCGATGTCGTGGCGACGCAGAGGGGCGGTTACCTGCCAGTCCTGGGACACCCCGAAATCCAGCGCTGCAAGGATGCGGCGCTGCTCTGCTTCGGCCACATCCACGCCGCCCAGCTTGCGGCACAGCGCCGGATCATAGACAACCACCCTGGGCTGCGAAGGCGGCGACCCCGCACGCGCGACATCCGAGGCAGTGCCACCGCAGATACGCAGGATCAGGTGAGTCAGGATCGCGAGGCTGTCATCGAGAAACGCTGGATCGACCCCGCGCTCGAAGCGCGAGCG
>JAURNJ010000298.1 GCA_030830245.1 Novosphingobium sp.
CGATCAACCGCAACAAGAAGAGCGTCGCGGTCGACATGCGCAGCGAGGAAGGACGGGCCGTGGTGATCGACCTGATCGCCACCGCCGACATCCTTGTCGAAAACTTCACCACGAAGGTGATGAAACGCTTCGGCCTCGATTACGCCAGCATCAAGGACCGCTTCCCGCGCCTGATCTATTGCTCGATCTCTGGCTACGGCCGCACCGGCAGCCATGCCGATGCCGCGGGCTTCGATTCGGTGGTTGCAGCAGAAGCGGGCGTCCACTGGCTGAACTCGCTGCCCGACAGCAAGCCTGTGCTTGGCGCGGTGCCCTATACCGACACCACGGCAGGCATGAACGCCGCCATCGGCATCCTTGCCGCGCTGCATGTCCGCAATACGACTGGAAAGGGCCAGCATGTCGACATCGCGATGTACGACACCGCATTGGCGAACCTCACCTACAAGGGGTACGAATACCTGGCCTCGGGCAAGGACCCTGCCCTGATGCCGCGCCAGAATCCCGGCCCGCGCGGCGAATTCGACACCGCCGACGGGTCGATCGTCATCACCACGCACAACGACAAGGCGTTCGGCAATCTTGCCGTGGCCTGCGGCCATCCCGAATGGGCCACGGATGAGCGCTTTGCCGATACCCGGGGTCGTTACATCAATGCACAGGCCCTGTTCGACCTGTTCCGCCCGGTGATCGCCAGCCAGACCAGCGCCTACTGGTCGGAAAAGTTCAAGGCCGTGTCGATCCCCTGCGGCATTGTCCGCTCTCCGGGCGAAGCGCTGACCTGCAATTACACCAACGAAATGAACCTGGTGCACGCCCTGCCCCATCCGACGGCGGGCACGGTGCCCTCCATCGCCCATCCCTATCGCCTCTCCGAAACGCCCGGCAATGCGCCGGTCGCGCCACCGCTGCTCGGTCAGCATACCGGCGAGGTGCTGGCGGACCTGCTCGGCTACGACGAGGCGAGAATCGCCGAACTCGCGCAATCGGGCAGCATCGGGATGCGCAAGGCATGAGCGGGCCGCTTCAAGGCATCAGGATCGTGGAGATGCCTGCGGTCGGGCCACTACCGCTCGCCTGCAACACGCTCGCCGAAATGGGTGCGACGATTGTCCGCATCGATCGGCCTGCCGGTCCGGATCGCAAGAATCCGGGCGGGATGCACCAGGGCAACCGGCCGACGCTGGTGCTCGACCTCAAGCAGGCGGGTGCTAGCGAAGTGGTGATCGACCTTGTGCGGGGCGCCGACGTGCTGCTGGAAGGCTATCGCCCCGGCGTGATGGAACGGCTTGGCCTCGGCCCCGATGTCTGCATGGCGGCGAACCCGCGCCTGATCTACGGGCGGATGACCGGCTGGGGGCAGGAAGGGCCACTGGCAAAAGCGCCGGGCCACGATCTCAACTACCTTGCGTTGACTGGGCTGTTGTCCGCCATGGGCACGAGGGACGAGCCGGTGTTTCCGCTGAACCTGATGGGCGATTTCGCTGGCGGGACGATGCTGTGCCTGACGGGCGTGCTGGCTGCCTTGCTGGAGACGCGGCGTTCGGGCCAGGGCCAGGTGCTCGACATTGCCATGATCGACGGCATCAACCTCATCGGCTCGATGGTCCACGAAATGCAGGCCATGGGCGCGTGGAAGCCAGAGCGCCGCTCGAACATGCTCGACGGCGCGGCTCCGTTCTACCGGCTTTACCAGTGCAAGGACGGCAAGTGGCTGGCGCTGGGCTCCACCGAAATCAAGTTCCGCAAGACTATCGGCGATGCGCTCGGCTTCGAGGAATTCGGCACGCTCGCCTCGTCGGACCCCGCCAACTGGAAATGGATGAGCGCAAGGCTGGCCAGCATCTTTGTCACCGACACCCGCGACAACTGGATGGAGCGGCTGCGGGAGGTGGAGACCTGCCTGACGCCCGTGCTCGATCTTGCCGAAGCGCCAGGGCATCCGCATTTCTTGGCGCGCGAGGCATTCCGCCGCAAGCTTGGCGGCGCAGTGCCAAATCCTGCGCCGCGCTTCTCGCGCACGCCGGCAGCGCCGATCGAATCGCCGGAACTTGGGGAGACGCTGGCGAAATTCGGGATGGCGCCAGACGCGATTGCGAATCTTCGTGGATAGGAAAACCAGCCAGTTTGCTCAGACCGAGTCGAAAATGGTGGTTTCTCGCGACCCGGAGCGCAGCGTACATCGAAGTACGTGAGCACCGGAAGCGCAGGGAACCGCCATTTGCAGACCGGTTTGGGTGAACTGGTCAGCGGGCTGACATGTCAGGGGCGCCGCGCAGTTCATTACCCCCATCGACGGCGAAACTCTGCCCGGTGGTCCACGAACCCTCCGGCCCGACGAGGAAACGCACCGCGGCGGCAACTTCCTCCGGCTCGCCCGCCCGCCCAAGCGGAATGCGCGCCTTGAAGCGCGCCATCATCTCGTCATTGGCGAAAAGTCCGGGCGTCGCTCCCGTGCGGGTCAGGCCCGGACGCACGCAATTGAAGCGATGGCCAAGGTGACCAAGTTCGTGCGCTGCGGCGCGCATCAAATGGTCGAGCGCCGCCTTGCCGGCGCAGTAGCCCGGCATCCCGTCGAAAGCGATCTCGGCGGCAGTCGAGGAGATGAACGCGAATGCGCCGTCGCGCTCGATCCGCTTGATGCCTTCGCGGATCGCGACGTAGCCGGACCGCACATTGTAGGCGACGGTTTCCATGAAAGCGTCGGCGTCCGACTTGACGATGCCGCCCGAAAGGCTACCGCCGACGGTGGAGACCACGATGGCAAGGCGATCCTCGCCCGATGCGGCAAGGTCCAGTGCCGCGCCGACATCAGCCTCGCTCAACGCGTCACCGGCAATGGTCGTGACCCGCGCCTCGGGGTATGCCGCCACTATCCGCGCCTTCGCCGCCTCCAGCTTTTCGAGGGTCCGGCCTTGCAGCGTGACCGCCGCACCGTCGCGCGCGAGCAGCGTGGCACAGGCCAGCCCGAAGCCGCCCGCTCCCCCTGTCACCAACGCCGATTGCCCCGACAGCATCCCTTGGCCCATCCCCATTCCCCTGATCCTTCCGACTCCTCCGCAGCTTGACTCGACTGCCGAGCCTTGTCCACTGATTAGAAAACAGGAGAGCAGCGCAATGAAGGTATTGGGACTCAACCGGGTCGAACTGCTGACCAACAATGCCGATGCCGCGCAGGCTTGCTTCGAGCGCCTGTTCAACGGCGGGCATTTCGAGGCGGACTCAGCGCTCCATGATCGCCCGCAGGATTGCCGAATTAACTTCCCGCACGGTCTGGAACTGGTTCATCCGATGGATACGCGGTTCCTGCCGGGCCAATTGCTGCGCGACAAGGGCGAGCACATTTTCTGCGTCGTCTGGGATGTCGACAGCATCGATGCGGCCCGCGATCATGTCCTCTCCAGCGGTTTCTCGATCCGTTACGAGGGCGACTATTCGGCAAATCCCGAAGTCGAGGTGCACAAGCAGCTTGTCGTCGAGCCGGACAAGACCCACGGCATGATGGTGATTTTTCAGGAGCGCCGCCTGAACCCCGGCTTTTCCGACAAGCGATCGACAAAATCAGGGCTGGAAGTGCTTGGCCTGCAACGCGCCGAACTGCTGGTGGCAGACCCGGATGCAGCCCAGGCGACCTACGAGAAGTTGTTTGCGGGCCAGCTCGATTTCGAGACGGAGGTCGAGGCCGCCAACCGTCCGCTCGATTGCCGGATCGACTGGGCAATGGGCCTCGAACTGGTCCACCCGAAAAGCAGCGAGGACAAGATCGGCAAGCTGCTCGCCGACAAGGGCGAACATGTCTTCACCGTGGTGTGGGACGTGAACGACTTCGAACTGGCGCGTCAGCACGTTCTCGCCAACGGCTTCGAGATCCAGTGGGAGCACGATTTCGGCGCCCACGGGCCGCTGGCGGTGCACAAGCAGATGGTCGTGCGCCCCAACAACACCCACGGACTGCAAGTGATCTTTCAGGAGCGGGAGATGCTCTAGCCGATGGCGTCGGCGATCCGGTGCACCTGATCGATGTTCGAATCGGTCGGGATAAGCTGCACTTCGTGGGCACCCATATCCTCGATGCGGCGCAGCATGTCCTTCAGTTCCTGCACCGTTCCGGCAAAACCGGCAGAAGCAGCTATAGCGTCGCGCGCAGCCGGATCGACCCAGGTGAAATAGCGCTTGAGATGGCGTTCCAGCTGGGCACGGCCGCCATCATCCAGAGCAAACCAGAACGAGGTGCCAAGGTAGGGCTCGCCGCGCCCGGCATCGGCCCATGCCGCATTGGCAAGGTCGAACGCCCCTTTGATTTCCTGCGGATCGGGGCCGAAGCTCATGCCGCAAAGGCCATCTGCCCATTGCGAAGCCAGCGCGATGGCCTTTGGCCCAAGCGCGCCCGCTAGTAGCTTTGGTCCACCTTGCTGCACCGGCGGTGGCCCTACCCGGCGGTCCGCCAGAGGAACGACTGCCTCGCCTGCCCAGACCCGGCGCATGGCTGCAACCCGTGGCCCCACTTCGGCATTCTTGTGCGTGGCGAAATCCCCCCCGGCTGCCTGATAATCCTCCTCGCGTCCGCCGATCCCGAGGCCGACCGTCAGCCGACCGCCGCACAGCATGTCGGCCGTGGCGATCTGCTTGGCGAGCATGACCGGATTGTGGAGCTGCGCGACGAAGATCGTCGTCACGAGTTCGACCCGCTCGGTCCAGGCAGCGGCAGCGCCGAGCATCACGGCGGCATCGGGATTGTCGAACACGATGCGTTCGCCGAACGCGAGCGAGGCCCACGGCCCGCGATCGATGGTCTCGACCCAATCGCGCAGCAGTGCACGGTTCAGGTCCGGCTCCATGACCGGCAAGGTCATCCCGATCTTCATCGTTACATTTCCCCTCGAGCGCGGCGGATCGCGAACCATTTCTCGACCGCCGCATTATGTTGTTCCAGCGTCGCGGAAAACTGGTGTCCGCCGGTGCCATCGGCGACCATGTAGAGCGCCTGCGTCTTTGCCGGGTTGAGCACAGCTTCGAGGGAGGCCTTGCCCGGATTGGTGATCGGGCCCTGCGGCAGACCGGTCATGGTGTAGGTGTTGTAGCCGTTGATCGCCTGGATTTCGGACTGGCGAATGCGTCGGCCCAGCGGCTTACCCTGCGTAATCGGATAGATGATCGTCGGATCCGCCTGCAGCAGCATGTTCTTCCGGAGGCGATTGGAATAGAGCCCGGCGACCATGCGCCGTTCGCTCGGCTTGCCGGTTTCCTTCTCGACAATCGAGGCGAGTACCAGCGCTTCCTGCGGGGTCGAGACGGCAATGCCGGGCGCGCGCTTGGCCCAGACTTCGGCAAGCGTCGTGCTCATCGCAGTCTGCATGCGCCGCAGCACCGCTTCGCGGGTTTCGCCGCGCTCGAAATCGTAGCTGTCCGGCAACACCGAGCCTTCCGCAGGCACCGGAATGTCGCCAACCAGTGTCGGCTGCGCCATCAGCCGCTCGTGCACCATGATCGAAGGCATCCCCTCAGGGATCGTCACCAGGCGGCGGATCACCTCGCCGCTCTGGATGATCGAGAGCACGCGCGATGGGCTGGCTCCCGCCGGGATCAGGAACTCGCCTGCCTTGATCGGCGAGCCGCCCCCGAAAATCCGGGCCCGCAGGGTGAAGGCGCTCGCCGAGGAAACGATGCCTTCCTTCTCCAGCCTTTCGGCCACGGCGGTGAGGCTGTCGCCGTTCGAGACGATGAAGGTGCGGTCCTTTTCGAGCGGCCCGGAAGAGAACCACGCACCGAATACGAACCATCCGGCAATAACTAGGGCAAGCGCCGCCAAGGCGGCCAGCAAGGCCCCGCGCCGTGTCTTCGTCATGCGATCTTGCGCATCACAAGGCTGGCATTGGTGCCGCCAAAGCCGAAGCTGTTGTTCAGCACGGCCTCGACCTTGCGCTCCTTCGCCTTCCACGGAACCAGATCGACGCCCTCGCAGCTCTCACTCGGATTATCGAGGTTGAGCGTGGGCGGCACGATCTGGTCGCGCAGCGCCAGCATGCAGAAGATCGATTCGACCGCGCCCGCGCCGCCCAGCAGGTGGCCGATGGCGGACTTGGTGCTGCTCATCGAGACTGTGGAAATCGCTTCGCCGAACAGGCGGCGCACCGCGCCCAGTTCCAGCTCGTCGCCCATCGGCGTCGAGGTGCCGTGCGCATTGATGTAGTCGATGTCGGAAGGCGCCATTCCCGCCTTCTTGAGCGCCATCTGCATCGAGCGGAACGCGCCCGAACCCTCGGGATGCGGGGCAGTGACGTGATAGGCGTCGCCAGACAGGCCATAGCCGACCACCTCGGCATAGATCTTCGCGCCTCGCGCCTTGGCCCGTTCATATTCCTCGAGCACGACGACGCCAGCGCCCTCGCCCATGACGAAACCGTCGCGGGCCTGGTCATAGGGGCGGCTGGCCCGTTGCGGCTCGTCGTTGAAGGCAGTCGAAAGTGCGCGGGCCTGCGCGAATCCGGCAATGCCGATCGGGCAGATCGTGCCTTCCGCACCGCCTGCCAGCATCACGTCGGCATCGTCGTCGCGGATCATCCGCGCCGCATCGCCGATCGAATGGGCGCCGGTGGAGCAGGCGGTGACTACCGCGTGGTTCGGACCCATCAGGCCGTACTTGATCGATACCTGCCCGGAAATGAGGTTGATCAGGCGACCGTGGACAAAGTGCGGAGAAACCCGGCCCGGCCCCTTTTCGGCCAGAACCAGCGATTCGATCTCGATACCCGGCAAGCCACCGATGCCCGAGCCGATCGAGCAGCCCGCGCGCAGACGCTCTTCCTCGCTCATGTCGGTAAGGCCCGCATCCTCCAGCGCCTGACCGGCCGCGTCGATGCCGTAGATGATGAAAGGATCGACCTGTCGCTGGACCTTGTGATCGACCCGGACATTCGGATCGAAGCCCCACTCGTGATCGGCAGGCTTCACCTCGCAGGCGATGCGGCACTTCTGGTCCGAGGCATCGAAGCGGGTGATCGGCCCCGCGCCGGACTTGCCGGCGATCAGGTTGCTCCATGTCGTCTCGACATTGCTGCCGAGCGGGGTGACAAGGCCAAGACCGGTAACGACTACACGACGCATGAAGTTCTCCGAAAATGCAACAGGCCCAGACCCGTCCGGGCTGAGCCTGCCGAATTGGTCCTGACCGGTCTAGTCTCCAGCCGGTCAGGCGCCATTGGTGATCCGGCTGGCCCGGAAATCAGCCCTTGTTCTCGTCGATATACTTGATCGCATCCGTAACGGTGCTGATCTTCTCGGCGGCATCGTCGGGAATTTCCACGCCGAACTCTTCCTCGAAGGCCATGACCAGCTCGACGATGTCGAGGCTGTCCGCGCCAAGATCATCGATGAAGCTGGCATCTTCGGTCACCTTGTCGGCTTCCACGCCAAGGTGCTCGACAACAATCTTCTTCACCCGCTCTGCGGTATCGCTCATTTTTCAGCCCCTTCTCACGGCCATTGGAATTTGACGGTTGCCCTAGTCGCACCGGCGCGCGCTGGCAAGCGCCCGCACCGGCGGCAATCACTGTTTTCGCGGCTCGACGATGCGCAGGTGCAACTCGCGAAGCTGTTTGGGCTCCGCAGGGCTTGGCCCGCCCATCAGCAGGTCTTCAGCACGCTGGTTCATCGGGAACAGGGTGATTTCGCGCAGGTTGACCGCGCCGCACAGCAACATGACTATGCGATCCACGCCTGCCGCCATGCCGCCATGTGGCGGCGCACCATATTGGAAGGCGCGGTAAAGCCCGCCGAACCGCTCCTCGACATCGGCCTGTGACAGGCCGGTGAGTTCGAAGGCCTTGACCATCAGCTCGGGATACTGGTTGCGGATCGAACCCGAGGCGATCTCGTATCCGTTGCAGACGAGGTCGTACTGGAACGCCTTGATCGTGAGCGGGTCCTGATTTTGCAGAGCCTCCAGCCCGCCTTGCGGCATCGAGAACGGGTTGTGAGCGAAGTCGACCTTCTTTTCCTCCTCGGACCATTCGTAGAAGGGAAAATCGACAATCCAGCACAATTCGAACCGGTCCGTGTCGATCAGTTCCAGTTGCTCACCCACACGGATGCGAGCGAGTCCTGCAAGCTTGGCTGCCTGCTCTTCCTTGCCCGCGGAGAAGAACGCTCCGTCATCCGGTCCAAGCCCGAGCGAGTCCCACAGGGCGGCCATCTTTTCCTCGCCGTGGTTCTTGGCGATGGGCCCGCCGAACTCGCCCCCCTTGCGGGTCGCGTAGCCAAGGCCTGCATGCCCTTCCGAACGAGCCCATTCGTTCATGTCGTCGAAGAACTTGCGGCTCTTTTCGGTAGTGTTCGGCGCGGGGATCA
>JAURNJ010000299.1 GCA_030830245.1 Novosphingobium sp.
ATCGCCAAGGCCAATATCGCCGCGCTCAATGCCGGCCATGCCTATGGAGAGACAGCGGAGCTTTCAGGTCCGATGCGCAAGGTCCAGGTCGGCGCGATGCCGAGCGAGCCCGGCCTCTACCGCACCGTTACCGGTGCGGAAGCGGTCAGCCTCGGCCTCGTTGCAGGTGCGCAGCTGGCTGGCCTCGACATGTTCTTCGGCGGTTATCCGATCACGCCTGCCAGCGCGATCCTGCACAATCTCGTCAAGATGAAGGAATTCGGCGTCACCACCTTCCAGGCCGAGGACGAGATCGCCGCGATCTGCGCCGCGATCGGCGCTTCCTATGCCGGGCAGCTTGGCGTGACCTCCTCGTCAGGGCCGGGCATCGCGCTCAAGGGCGAGGCGATGGGGCTGGCGATCATGACCGAGCTGCCGCTGGTGATCGTCAATTCCCAGCGCGGCGGACCTTCGACCGGCCTTCCGACCAAGACCGAGCAGTCCGACCTCTATCAGGCGATCTACGGACGCAACGGCGACGCCTCGCTGCCGGTGGTCGCGGCGCGTTCGCCCACCGACGCCTTCGAATGCGCGATCGAGGCCTGCCGACTCGCGGTGCAATACATGACGCCGGTGATCCTGCTGACCGACGGATATATCGCCAATGCCGCCGAACCTTGGAAAGTGCCAGATCCCAGTACGTTCGAGCCGTTTCCCGTGGCCTTCCTCGAAGATCGCAACGGGCCGGACGACACGCTGCTGCCCTACAAGCGCGACGAGCGCGGCGTGCGTCCGTGGATCAGGCCGGGCACCGAAGACCTGATGCACCGCATCGGCGGCATCGAGAAGGGCATCGACACCGGCAACATCGACTATTCGCCGGAAGTCCACCAGGCGCAGACCGATGCCCGCAAAGCCAAGGTCGATGGCGTCGCCAACGGCGTTCCGGAGCAGGCGGTCGAGCTCGGCAATACGTCAGGCAAGCTCGCCGTGGTTGGCTGGGGTTCTACCTTCGGTCCGATCCACCAGGCGGTGCGCCGTGCTCGTCGCAAGGGGCTCGATGTTGCTCACATCCATGTCCGCCATGTCTGGCCGCTTCCAAAAAATCTTGGCGATCTTCTAAGGGGTTATGAGAAGATCCTCGTGCCCGAGATGAATACCGGCCAGTTCAAGACAGTGCTGCGCGATCAGTTCCTGGTCGACGCCCGCCCGCTTACCAAAACCAGCGGCCAGCCTTTCACCATCGCCCAACTCGAAGCGGCGATCGATGAGATGCACGGCTAAGGAAGGGTCACGACCATGAACGAGATGACCAAGATCGAAACCACCCTGAAGGACTGGGAAACCGACCAGGAAGTGCGCTGGTGCCCCGGTTGCGGGGACTATGCGATCCTCAAGGCGGTGCAGCGCACGTTGCCCACGCTTGGCGCGGACCCGAAGAATACGGTCTTCGTCTCCGGCATCGGCTGCTCAAGCCGCTTTCCCTATTATGTCGAGAGTTATGGCTTCCACACCATCCACGGCCGCGCGCCGGCGTTTGCTACGGGCATCAAGCTCGCCAATCCGGAGCTCGATGTCTGGCTGGTGACGGGCGACGGCGATGGCATGTCGATCGGCGGCAACCACACGATGCATGTGCTGCGCCGTAACCTGAACTGCCAGATCATGTTGTTCAACAACGAGATCTACGGTCTCACCAAGGGCCAGTATTCGCCGACCAGCCGGCTCGGCACCAATTCGCCTTCGACGCCGCTGGGCTCGGTCGACCGGCCGGCGAGCCCTTGCGCCTTCGCTTTGGGCTCGGGCGCGCGTTTCGTGGCGCGCGGGTTCGACGTTTCGAAGAAGCTGCCCGAAGTGCTGACCGCCGCCTACCACCACAAGGGCGCGGCCTTCATCGAGATCTTCCAGAACTGCATCGTCTACAACAAGGACGTGTTCGACGATTTCGCCGCCCCCAAGGGCGCGGAAGACCAGCAATTGTGGTGCGAGGACGGCGAGCCGCTGCTTTATGCAGGCGGGACCAAGGGCATCGCCTTTGACGCAAGCGGTTGCTCGATGAAGATGGTCGATGTCGTTGACGGCGACTGGCAGGCGGCTGGCGTCGCGGTGCATGACGTCAAGAACCGCGCGCTCGCCCACATGCTGATCGACCTGCGTGTGGCGCCGCAGTTCCGCGAATTCCCAATGGCATTGGGCGTCCTTTACGACGACCCGCGGCCCACCTTCGAAAGCGTTGTTGCCGAGGAACGCGAGAAATCCAGCGCAGGCAAGACCGCCAACCTCGCGGCGCTGCTTGGCAAGGGCCAGAGCTGGACTGTGAAGGGCTGATCCGCCCGCCGCGATAATCGGGCGGCGATATGGACAATCTCACCCATAGCCTTGTCGGCGCGCTGATCGGGCAGGCTGGGCTGAAACGGAAGACCGGGCTTGCCATGCCCGCGCTGATCATCGGTGCGAACCTGCCGGACATTGATGCGGGCTGCGTGGTGTTCGGGGTCGAAAGCTTGGCGATGCGGCGTGGGATCACCCATGGGCCGATCGCCTGGGTGCTGCTGCCCTTGGCGCTCGCCGGTTTGCTGTGGTGGTACGACCGATGGCAGGCACGGCGCGGCAAGAGGCCCGAGGGCAGGGCAGAGGTCCGCTTCGGCTGGCTCTATGCGCTCGCCTTCATCGCCTGCCTGACGCATCCCGCGCTCGACTGGCTCAACAATTACGGCATCCGACTGCTCGAGCCGTTTTCCAGCCGGTAGTTCTACGGCGACACGCTGTTCATCATCGACGTCTGGCTGTGGCTCGGGCTGGGCTTCGCGACGTGGCTGTCGCTGCGGCGGGAGAGGCGGGAGAGAAATTGGCGTCAGCCGGCTCGCTTCGCACTAGTGAGCGGGCTGGTTTATGTCGGGGCGAACTTCGTTTGGTCGCAAGTCGAGGAACAAAGGTTCAGGGCTACGCTGCCTATCCTCGAATGTTCAGATGAAGCGATTGAAGCCAATGCATGCGATTGGACAGCGATAGCCTCGCCTGTACCGTTCCTTCCCTGGGAAAGGGAACTCATGGCAAATTTGCAGCCCGGATGGTCGCACATCCCCGCCGGCGAACCTATTTCGGGCAGTTCGATAAGACCAATTTCTCCGAATGCCTGTGGCTGGCCACAGCTGGACCGCCTTGCACAATCCCGTCCCGACCTTGCCGCTTTCCTGTTCTGGTCACGCGCGCCCTTTGTCGAGCAGGCGCCCGATGGCAACGGCATCGTCCTTCGCGACGCCCGTTTCGCGAGCCTTGGTCGCAGCGGGCTCAGTGTGCCCCTGCGTGGCATTCCCTGCCGGAAGCCGTAGTTTTCCTGCGCGCCGCCGCCCGAATACAATCTGTTGCCCCATGAGCCTTTGCGAGTCATAATTGGGACCATGAACGCGCAAGTTCCCAGCAGGGGCGCGGAACTTGTCGAGGGCGGTCGTTCAATCGGCTTCGGACCGGAATGGTTGGCGCGGGCATGGTCGGGAGGGCTTCACCGGATCGTCGACAGGATCGACGCCGGGCTCGCCCGAGGCTCGATCTTCGCCAGCTTGCCGGACGGCACGACACGGCTGCTCGGCGGCAAGAATCCGGGCTTTAACGCGGTTGTCACGCTGCATTCCATGCGGGCGCTGTTGC